>JAGPMA010000071.1 GCA_018053145.1 Oscillospiraceae bacterium
GACCGACAACCCATTTTCGGAAAAAAGCGTGCATTTTGTTTTTCGCACCCAGAAATGGGCTCGGTATGGACAACGGCAACGTTCTTTACGGCCGCCTCCGTGCTTGACAGTCCACCAGGCTTTGTTATTCAGTTATGATTCACCATAACAAACAGAACCGACATCAATAATCCACCTTTCGGATTTTTCTAAATTATAACATCCATATGATTTACTGTCAACAGCCCTCAATATATACCCTTATGAAATGAGTTCATAGGATGTGAGCGTAGTGGTCGTTATTGCTAAGCGGCGACATTAATATTATTCTCTCACCCATAGAGAACTTATCAACTGTTAGTTGACTGTATCGGGTATGCAAGAGTCCACTTAAAGTAGTTTTAAGGGGAAGTATCTTAAGATACTTCCCCTTTTTCGCATATGATGGACCGTGTGAAATAATCTCGAATAATATATATTCAAATTGCAATTTATTATGATTCCACAGCAAATAAACTGGATTTCGATAGGATTACGGATAATTCATTTCCCTTCCAAGTCGTCTTTAGCTATATGAATGGCAATGCCTAATAAGCGCAGAAAATCGGGCTTTACACGGTCAGCCGTTTCCACGACCTCTGCATGGCTAAGTTTTTTCTGCAAGATACCGGCCGCCATATTTGTGATGCATGATATACCAATCACTTTCATGCCGGAATGAATAGCGACGATTGCCTCAGGTACTGTTGACATTCCCACGGCATCCGCACCGAGCGTCCGGAACATTCTAATCTCTGCTGGCGTTTCATAACTGGGGCCACAGTACATCGCATATACGCCTTCACGAACAGGGATTTTCGCCGCCGCAAGGCTTTCTATCAAATTATGGCGTAGCTCCTTATTATAAACATCCGTCATGTCCGGAAATCTGGGGCCAAAAGCAGACAAATTGGGGCCAAAAAGCGGATTAATACCGGTGAAATTTATATGATCGCTTAAAATCATTAGTGTGCCAACAGGGAAACTGTTATTAATCCCGCCAGCTGCATTTGTCAGGATCAGCGTACACACTCCAAGCATGGATAGTACGCGTATAGGCAAAGTCAGCTCTTGTTGGTTATACCCTTCATAATAGTGCAATCTTCCCCGCAAAGCCACTATAGGTATTTCATGATATGTGCCAAAAAGGAACGCCCCGCTATGACCTTCTACAGTAGCTACTGGAAAATCCGGTAGGTCGTGAAATGAAATTTCCGTGACATTCTTAAGTTCATTGCAAAAATCCCCCAAGCCGCTTCCGAGAACAATTCCCAGTTTAGGCTGAAGCATGGTTTTTCCCTTGATAAATGAAACTACAGTATTAATTCTGTTTATATGATCCATTTATTTTTTCTCTTTTCCCTTTAAAAATATAATTATTTTTTCGCCGTCTTAATGCTGAGAACGACCAATAAAGCGCAAGCATACGGTAGCATCTGAGCAAGTTGTGAAGGTAGGCCTCGAGTCTGCAGACGCACTTGGATCGCCTCTATATATACAAATAGCAGGGACACCTATATGCACTTCATCTGAAAGGGTTTCTTGTTTTTTGTAGCCTAATAGTAGTTTTAACTTTTCACCATCCGAATTTCATAGGGTTAGCGAAGTATTAGACAGTTTAGCGATAAAGATGTCAAATATGTCGCTAGATTCCAATTCACAAATTAGTAGGCATTATCCTTGTATATTAATCATTTGCTTTAGGCATGAGACTCAAAATTCTGTCCTCGGATATCATCACAGAAAGGAACGTCACCTCGGAGCTTTCCTTCATGGAAATGTTTACGGCATAATGCAACGTATTTGTCATTGCTTCCGAGTTCTACTTGGCTTCCCTCGGTTACAATACCGTTTTCGTTGTATCTGGCATTGCGAGTGGCTTTTTTACCGCACCAACAGATGGTCTTAAGTTCCTCAATTTTGTCTGCGGATGCGAGTAATGCCTCACTACCGGGGAACAGATTTCCCTGGAAATCTGTACGGAGCCCGTAACAAATTACAGGAATATCGCAGTAGTCTACAATGTATTCGAGGAACTCAACATCTGTCTTACTCAAAAATTGAGCTTCATCAACAATGATGCAGTCATATTGTTCCATAAACAGCCTGTAACTGTTTTCTTTGTTTTCGGTATAGTTTTCAATTGGTTCACAAGGTGCCGATAATCCAATTCGAGATTTTACTATCGCGGACCCGTCGCGGAAGTCTATTTGGGGCTTTAAGATTAATGCCTGTTGTCCGCGTTCTGCGTAGTTGAAGCGAACCATGAGAGCATTGGCTGTTTTGGAACTGCCCATGCTTCCATATCTGAAATATAGTTTTGCACTCATTTTCAGATTCTCCTTTGATATTAATTATTTTCCTTTATCTCTCTTTCGGGAAACAAATCTTTCAATGACTACAAAGCTTAGTTGCAGCTATATGCTTTTTTGTTATGTCATTGCGGATAATTTCAAGCGACATTGGGGCCCCTCCAAATTACACTTTGATGAATTGTACTACATGAATGATTTAAGATCTAACCCAGTTCAAATTCGCAGACCAACAGCTTTGTAAACTCACGGATTGCATCTACTGCAAGGAGAATATCCCTGTGAAATAACGTCATCTCCATTTCCAGTATAAAACTGCTAGTGATCTTCGTTCATCTGTCCGACGCTGGAACACCAAGGGCATTGAAACTTACTAGTGTTTGTGTTGGTTACATATTCCGTTGTTTTAGCCGAGTTACTCTTTGGTGTCGAGTTCGTAGTCTGTGTACTGTTCAGGCCAACCGAACCGAAAGTATCGGCACTGCTTATATCCTCGCCAAAGCATACTTGCTAAATTCGTGATTTAGCATCTTCATAATAATCAATTCATCCATCGCGTCAGTCAATGCGTTATGCATTTCGCAGTATTCCGAGTCTCCGCTCAACATTCGATAAATGCTCTCCACGCCATATCCACGCTTCATCCTACCCGTGCTGTAGCAATCGGCACAATGCGGTATTCTGTGATTGTGCTGTCTATAAGCCGCCACCTTCATTATGTCATACCAAGCAAGATGGCTTAATTCCGGCAGATGGTGATAGTCGAACGCTGCGTTGTAAGCAAACATATCAGCGACCTCATTATCTGAGAGGAACTGCCGCAATTCGGTCATCGCCTTGTCCCGCGAACACTCAAGGTCTGGCGCAATATCGTTGGCATATAAAGCGTATGTATACATACCACCATGATTTTTAAAAGGCGTGAGTATGTAGTACCGCTTGTCAATTAGTTCGAAAGTCTCAGATTCAGCGATCACAATCCCTATGGACATAACCGCATCGCCCCAAGTTGTCTCCGTGTCAATAACGGCAAATCGGCTCATCTTTGTCTCCTTGTATTTGGCTTAATTAGGTCGTTGTTTTTGAACATCCTCCCGCTCGGAAGGTCGCGTTTTCCTTATTAGCACATCGTAGTTATGGCCGTCTGCAAGAGAGCATAAAGTCAGCTGCTTTTCTATTAATCACCTTTTTTGACAACTCCCCAAGGCTAAAGCTGGGGGGTTCTTGCTTCATTGTCCATAGCCTTCACGAGAGAGGTCTCACTTGGACTCCAAAGCGTTTAGTTTCCGTGTGTCCCACGGTACTGTGCTTTTACTTAGGAAGCAAGTTGTCGCATTCCCTCGTTTAAAACATTAACTGCTGCGTTTACATCTCGGTCGTGGATTGTTCCACATACAGGGCATGCCCATTCACGTACAGCTAAGTCTTTTGTTTCCTTGTTCTGATATCCGCAATTTGAGCAAAGCTGGCTTGATGGGTAGAACCTATCTACGTGAACGATGGTTTTACCATACCAATCTGCTTTGTACTCCAACTGCCGAGTGAACTCCGCCCATGCCGCATCGCTTATCGCCTTAGCCAACTTGTGGTTCTTGACCATATTAGATGGAGCTAAATCTTCTAAAGAGATTACGGCATACTCTCTGATGAGCTGAGTTGAAAGCTTATGTAAGGTATCGTTTCTCTGGTTCACTACTCGTTCGTGGGCCAAAGCAACCTTTACCCTTGCCTTATCTCTGTTGCGGCTACCCTTTGTTTTTCGGGATAGCTGACGTTGGAGCCGTGCAAGTTTGGCAGTGCTGTAGAATCCACTTCCTTGAGCCATGTGATTTGTTTTTTCATCTCAGTTAGATCCGCGGAACAGGCGTTGTAGCCTAAAGTCTTAGCCTCTGTTTTATAGAACTCAATCCTTTTGTCTAAGTAATGGTTATAAACGAAACGTACACAGCCAAAGGTCTTTTGTATTAGTTTTTCCTGTTCCGCATCAGGATATAGGCGGAACTTGTATGCACGTTTCATGCTACAACTCACTTTCTTTGAGACGTTTTTTGCGACTCAATATATTTTTTGATTTCTTCTAAAGGAGCCTCTCCAACCGTTGACACAAAATACGAATTAGTCCAAAGCGTAGGAATTTTTGTTTTAAGTTCAGGAAATTCATTTCTTAAAACAAATGACGAATATCCCTTTAATTGTTTAACAGCCTTATGAATTCCATATTGCGGGTCAACCTCGAGCAGTAAATGAACATGGTCCGGCATTACTTCCATTTTGATTATATCGACACCGATAGATTGGCTCTGTTCTTTTAACACATCCTTTAGCCGAGCTCCTACTTGCCCTCTAAGCACTTTTCGTCGATATTTAGGACACCAGACCACATGGTATTTACATGAATATACAACATTGTTGTTACTTTTATATTCCATATTTGTATTATACCACAATTTGCTAATTAACACAAGTTCTGTTTACGCCTTATATCTCCATAACTAACGTAAGGGATTTTACGGCGCTTTTTTGATAAAAGGCCCAATTAATGTAAAGGTGCAACAAAAAATTGCTGAACTATCGAGAATTTTAAGGATTTTAAGTTCATTCTGTGAAATCATCACACTGCTCACTACTAAAGCCTTTTAGTGCAGCTAAATTGCATGGTGTACCTTCTCTCTTTTTGAGTGGCAATGTATATACCAGCACATGGTGGCAGTACGCGCCGCAAGAATATAATAATAGACTTTTATTAGAAAAGCTTATATAATACAAAAAATTCGACAAAAAACTTTCCACTCTCGGGAGGTGATCACTTTGATCAAAATCGCTATTTGTGACGATGAACAACGAGAAATCGAAACAGCAAATAAGAGTATGCAGTTGTATCTCGCCTCACATCCCGAAATTGATGCAGAAGTGTACGAGTTCTCCTCTGCAATAGAGCTGCTTAATCAGATTGAAAACCAAGGAAGCTTTGATATTCTCCTTTTGGATATTTTTTTGCCAGGTATTCATGGTATAGATGTGGCGAGGCAACTCCGTGAGGATAGAAACAAGTGCCAGATTATTTTTTTGACGACTTCCCGTGATTACGCGGTAGAAGCCTTTGCTGTTAATGCGGTTCACTATATTTTAAAACCCTATTCGGTTCCAAACTTTTTTGATGCGATGGATAAAGCGGTCAGAAAAGCGGAGGAGAATAACAAACAGTATCTGAGCATCTTTAATCGCGGCAACGTTTATGCACTCGATCTGAAAGCTGTTTTGTATGTGGAATCAAACAATCACAGTCAATTTATCTATAGCCTCAACGATCGTCCGATTGAATTGAGGATGACTATGAGTGAGCTGTTTGAAACGCTTTCCCATACCGATTTCGATTTCTATCGGTTGGGTAAGGCCTATATTGTCAATCTCAAACAAATTCGGCAGTTATCCGCAAAAGAAGTGGTGTTTAACGGCGGGAAGCATCTGCCTGTTCCTCGTGGAGCATTTAACAACCTGAAGGACGCTTTTATGTTGGCACTTTTCGAGGAGGTTAAAAAATAATGCAATACTTCAATTTGTTTTTGCGTTGCTTTGAATCAGCGGTAGGCTTAGCTGCGATGATCATAGTCTTATCCAAACACCGCGAAAACTTTAAAACTCGCTGTATCATATTTGGCATAGCAATTTTAATAGCCTGCGCATTATTGATGGCTGTATCTATGTTTGCGGGTGAAGCGATTGTGCCGCGCATCGCGCTTCCTATATTATTCGTTTTAATGTTCGGAGGATTGATAATTACCTCTGCTGACAAGTGGCAGGTGAAGCTATTTAACCTTTTTACCTTTTTAAGCGTCTATATATTGGTTTCATTTATGAGTGAATCACTGACGCTTTTTATCCCTAATCCAGAGCGTGAGTATTTCTATTTTGCCTTCCGAGCAGTCCTCTTTGCGGCAGTGATTTTTCTGGAATACAGATTTGTGCGCAAGCCTTTCCGCCGCATGGTCAATATCGTACAAAATGAATGGAATTTTGCCGTGATAATAGCAGCAGCATTTTTTATCCTCAATGTGCTGCTCAGCTCATACCATATGATGGATCACTATAATCTAGCATATAATAACCTTATGGTCAGTTCCGCATATGTTCTAATGACTTTCGTCTATTTCTGCATCTGTGTATTTTTGCAAAACGTTGTCCTTCGTTACGAAAAAGAGCAGACCCACGCGGCTGTTACGTTGCAGCTCAGTTCTCTAGAACGCCAGATCGAGATGCAAAAAATCGCTGCTGAAGATATTAGGCGGGCACGCCACGACCTTCGTCATAACTGCATGGTTGCTATCGGCCAAATAACAAGCGGGGATCATGACGGAGCCGTTCGTTTTCTTAAACAGTTTACCGACCTTATCGAGGTCTATTCGATTAAAAGCTATTGTATGAACAACGCCATTAATTGCGTTTTTTCCTCTCTTGCCGAGAAGGCTGAAAAAGCCGGAATTTCGTTTGAAATAAAGGCAAATATCCCCGAAAGATTTTTGAAAATCGATGAAGTTGAGCTTGCATCTGTTTTTGCCAATGCATTTGAGAATGCCATTGAGGGCTGTCAAAATTCAGGCAGTGCTTCTCCGTTCATAACAATCTCCGCTGATTATTCGGACAGTCGGGTGCTACTTTCGATTAAAAATACTTGCGGCCATGTTGAGTTTGAAGACGGGTTGGCGGTAAGCACAAAACCCGGCGGAGGCAACGGTACCAAGAGCATTTCATATTTCACCCAAAAGTACCACGGCATTGCTGACTTCTCTTCACATGACAATGTATTCGTTATGCAGGCTTTCCTGCTAGACGAATAACACAACAAAATAACAACAAATATACCCAAACCGTTACCGGTTTGGGTATATTTGTTGTTATTAGTGCGATTTACGCAAAAAAAGCG
>JAGPMA010000006.1 GCA_018053145.1 Oscillospiraceae bacterium
AGGTAGCACTTGAATCAAATGAAGAAAAGACTGTAAGCATTACTCTTGGCAAGCGCGCCTTTGCCTATTATGATGAGAGCGCTCACGACTGGCAGGTTGAAAGCGGAGAATTCGAACTCCTAGTTGGCGGCTCATCTGCGAACACGCCCCTTAAAGTTAGTCTTATCGTCAATTCAACAGCGGAAAAGAAAACCGTTTTTACTCGCAACTCAACTATCGGAGAATTGCTTGCAGACCCTGTCGGCGCAGCAATTCTGGAGGAAATGGCGGGCGCTGAATATATTGCCTCTCTTCCCGCTTTCGTGCTGCAAATGCCCTTGCGCAGTATTCATATGCAAATGCCGGAGGTAAATGACGAGCTTGTCAGCGGCCTTTTGGATGTTCTCAATTCATAATTAGCCGTATATCCAAAATACACAGGAGGTTTTAGACCTATGGACTCGCAGATAACGCCCTTTCGAAGATTGACTCTTGCGCTGAGTCTTGGCAAAAGCTTCAGCATGATGGTTGTTCTAATCCCCATTACGTTGTTACTGACCTTCAAAGCAGTGGAGCTTGATCCAAGCAGACAAACCAGCATTCTAAGCCTGGTGACCGGAATCGGTGCGCTCTTTGCTTTAGTCGGCAACCCTCTCGGCGGAATGCTGAGCGACAGAACTACGCTCAAATTCGGGCGCAGGCGCACTTGGATTATACTTGGCAGTGTTTTGGGAAGCGCGGCTATGGTCGGCATCATTTTTTCAAAGAGTTTAACTGGTCTTCTAATCTTTTGGTGTCTGACTCAGCTGTTTTACAATTTCGCGTTTGCCGCATACATGGCGCTTGTTCCCGACCAAGTACCAGAATCCCGCCGCGGTTCTATTTCCGGAATCCTCGGACTGGGTATGCCTGTGTCGATTGTCGTGGGCTACGTACTAATGACGCTAATGAGCGGCACACCGCTTTCTTATCGCTTCGGCGCAATGGCAATTATCGGCGTTGTGGTTGCCGTTGTCACCTGTGTTATGATTAAAGACCCTCCTGTTGACTATAAGCAAAGCTCCGAGCAAAAGCGCGTATCATGGAAAAATATATATCCGAGCATAAAAAAACACCCTGTATTTACTTGGGGTATGCTCACACGCTTTTTCATGTCGATGACCTATTGCTATCAGCTATACACCTCCACAATGCTAATGCAGCGCTTCAATTTTGACGAAGCAAAAACCACCGAAGTGTCCACAATAATCATGGTTTTGAGTTTAGCCTCCATGGCGGTTTCGAGCATACTCGGCGGCGTGCTTTCAGACAAGCTGCGAAAGCAAAAACCGTTTATTATCTCCTCTGTGATTGTAATGGTGGCAGGTCTCGTCATGGTAGCTTTGGTAAAAACACTTACGCTTGTTACTATCGGCTGCATCATTATCAACTTTGGATATGGCATTTACACAGCGGTTGATACCGCTTTGATTGCAAGAATCCTGCCGCGTAAGGAGGATGCCGCAAAGGATTATGGCCTGATGAATGTTGCCGACGCTCTTCCGCAGTCTGTAGTTCCTGCAATTGCTTCGCCGCTAATCGCGCTTGGAAGCTGGCCGCTGTTCTATGGTGTTCTGGCGTTTTGCGGCCTTATCAGCGCAGCAGTAGTCCATCCGATTCCCGAAATGTCCGCCGAACCGGATGGCAAATAGCGCATTCAACACGCTTATTCGCTCTATACCGCAGACTTTACCGCCAGCCATACTTTGGGACGAATACATAGTCTGGCACCTCTAATTTATAAAACACGCAAGGAGCGAAGCTTACGTTCCTTGCGTGTTTTTGATTATCCTAGAATTTTCTTTAAATCTGCTTCAGGTGTACTGATTGGCGCTATATTATAATTTTCAACCAACACTTTCAAAACATTGGGTGAAATAAACGCAGGAAGCGTTGGTCCGAGCAGAATGTTCTTAATTCCGAGGTGGAGCAGCGTAAGCAGTATGCACACTGCTTTCTGTTCATACCATGAAAGCACCATTGAAAGCGGCAGGTCATTTACACCGCATTTGAAAACCTCTGCAAGTGCTACGGCAACCTTGATTGCGCTGTAAGCGTCGTTGCACTGCCCCATGTCCATAATACGCGGCAGTCCGCCGATGCTTCCTAGCTCAAGGTCGTTAAAGCGATATTTTCCGCAGGCAAGAGTCAAAATAACTGTATCGTTTGGTGTTTGCTTTACAAAATCGGTGTAGTAATTGCGCCCGGGCTTCGCACCGTCACAGCCGCCCACGAGGAACAGATGCTTAATTGCTCCAGATTTCACAGCATCGACAACCTTATCAGCAACAGAAAGCACAGTGCCGTGTCCAAAGCCAGTGGTAAGCGATGTCCCTCCGTTTATTCCGGTGAAAGCTTTATCCTCTGCATAACCGCCCAAATCAAGCGCCTTTTCGATTACAGGGGTAAAGTCCTTTTCCTCTCCTATATGAACGATTTCCGGATAGGAAACCACCTCTGTGGTAAACACGCGGTCTACGTAAGTCGCTCTGGGCGGCATCAGGCAGTTCGTTGTGAATAGAATCGGTGCGGGTAGGTCGGCGAATTCCTTTTGCTGATTCTGCCACGCCGTTCCGAAATTGCCCTTCAGGTGAGAATATGCCTTCAACTTGGGGTAAGCGTTTGCAGGCAGCATTTCTCCGTGGGTATAGACATTGATGCCCTTGCCCTGCGTCTGCTCCAAAAGCAGCTGCAAATCTTTGAGGTCATGTCCTGTTATAACGATAAATGGACCTTTTTCAACAGTCATCGTTACAGTCGTTGGCTCCGGTGTGCCATAGGTTTCTGTATTAGCACAATCAAGCAGTTCCATGCACTTAAGGTTTATCTCGCCCACTTCAAGCACGAGCGGAAGGAGCTCTCCCATCGTCAGCTCCTCGCCGATTGCGAACAGCGCCTTGTAGAAAAACTTGTTCACGCTCTCGTCAGAATATCCCAGCACATGAGCATGATAGGCATAGGCTGCAACTCCACGCATTCCGAATAGAATAAGTGATTTCAGCGAACGAGTATCCTCATCGGCTGTCCACAGTCTTTCCATATCATAATCTTCGATTGACGCGCCGGCTTGAGAGCTTAGAGCGTCCTTTTCCTCGTGTACACGATTAATCAGCGCCGTGATAGTCTCGTCGTTAAAATTGACATTTGTGATAGTGGTGAATAAGCCTTCCATCATTATACTATGAGCTTTCGCTGAGGCTTCTTTTCTCTTTGCAGCTCGGGCAAGTCCGATTAGTGCCCCTGTCAATCCGTCCTGAAGCTTTGCGGTGTCGGACTTTTTGCCGCAAACACCTGCTTTTCCGGTGCAGCCTGTGCAACCTGCAGTTTGTTCGCACTGGAAACAAAACATTTCACTCATTTTCTAATCCTCCTAATTTTCTAATATTTGACCATCCGTAGAAATCGTTACGACTCTCCACGGAATTAGTTTGCCACTGTTCTTTAGCGCTGTTTTGACAGCATTTTCTAACCCTCCGCAGCACGGCACCTCCATGCGTACAACCGTCAGGCTTTTGATATTGTTGCCTCTCAGTATTTCGGATAACTTATCGGAATAGTCGATGCTGTCCAGCTTGGGGCAGCCGATTAGAGTAACTTTGTTTTTAATGAAAGTGTTGTGGAAGTCGCCGTAGGCATAAGCCGTACAATCGGCGGCAACAAGAAGATTTGCGTTTTGAAAATAGGGGGCGTTTATCGGTGCAAGTTTGATTTGAACCGGCCATTGACGAAGCTGTGACGGTATTTCCTCTGTGTGGTAGGAACAAGGCGTCGTTTCATTACGCTCAATTGCCTTTGAATGAGTTCCGGGACATCCGCACGGAAGCATTTCCCCCTGCTTATTCATTTGTTTTTCCGCAACAGCCATTTCGTCATAGGCGGCGGCTTCTCGCTCCACGAAGGTAATAGCTCCAGTCGGACATGTCGGCAGACAATCGCCCAGTCCATCACAGTAATCGTCACGTAAAAGCTCGGCTTTTCCGTCAATCATACCGATTGCCCCCTCATGGCAAGCTTCTGCGCAAACACCGCATCCCATACATTTATCCTTGTCAATTTGAATGATTTTTCTTAGCATTGTCGTTACCTCCTTGACTTTATGGTCTTATGATACTACAATATTAATAACTATTCAGTTGTTTATACAACAGATTCGAGCTTTTATGAAAAAATATCTGAGTGTTATTCAAAAGTCACCTTTATTCAGCGGTATCGCCGCCTCCGAACTTGAGCCGATGTTGCTGTGTCTGTCGCCGGTGATAAAGGAATATGAGAAGAACGCATTTATTCTTCGCTTTGGAGAGGATGTTTCTTCGATTGGAGTTGTGCTTTCGGGGAGTGCTCACATTATCAAAGAAGATTTTTGGGGAAACCGAAATATCGTCACCGAAGTGTCCATAGGGCAGCTTTTTGCCGAAACATTTGCTTGTGTGCAAGGAGAAGTTCTCGCTGTGGATGTTGTAGCCGCCGAGCCGACAATAGTTATTTTTCTCGATGTGCGCCGTATAATGAGCACCTGTAGTTCTGCCTGCGAATTTCATTCAAGGTTAATACGAAATCTCTTGTCGGTAGTAGCGCAAAAAAATCTTATGCTTAACAGCAAGCTCTCGCACATGGCTCAACGCAGCACGAGAGAGAAGCTTTTGTCCTATCTCTCGGCAGAATCGCAAAAGCAGGGCAGCCCGTCCTTTGAAATTCCCTTCAATCGTCAGCAGCTTGCGGATTACCTATCTGTCGACCGAAGTGCAATGTCAAACGAGCTATGCAAGCTAAGGGACGAGGGAACATTAAAATTCGAGAAAAGAAGCTTTAAACTGTTATAAACAAATTGAACACCGTAAAAGTAGCTATAAGGCAACACTGCACAATTAAATTGCTTTGATTGTGTGGTGTTGCCTTATTAAACTATGTAATCCCGCAGCAGCTATGTGTAGTTATCACCATTATAGCGTAACATTATGTGAATTTTTTATTTATATTGACGATTAGAGATGCTCCATATATAATAATTAATGACACGTATTGTGGCATTTCGACATTTAATCTAATTGCGCCAATAAAAACTATCCTGCCGTTTATGGAGGCAAACATAATGCTGGAAGAAATACGGGGACAAGTATTAAATACTATGCCAATAGGATATGCGCTGCACCGAATCGTAGTTGATGACACTGGAACGACCTGCGACTATGAGTTTATAGATGCCAATAGTGCATTTGCAAAAGTAATCGGTATGACCACAGACCAAATCATTGGGCGCAGAGTAACGCAAATACTTCCGGATATTATATATGATGAGTTCAATTGGATTGAGGCATACAGTCAAGTCGCACTATTGGGTAAAAAAATAGGTCTTGAGCAATACTCTCAGTCTCTGAACAAGTGGTATAGCGTAACCGCCTTTTCTCCAAAGCATGGATATTTTGTCACTCTGGTTAGTGACATTACTGATGAGAAAGCGCGTAACAAGACCCTCTCTGAAAGCAATAAATTGCTTTCAGATTTTCTCAACTCAAGCAGCGACATGATTTTTCTAAAGGATGACCAATTGCGTTATGTCTATGCAAATCAAACACTTTCAAATTTCTTGAATATGCTTCCCGAGGATATAATCGGAAAAGATGATTTTTCAATTCTCCCAACCGCTTTTTCCGAAATTTGCAAAGAATCTGATTTGGAAGTTATCAACTCAAATTCACGAATTACAACCGAAGAAACAATATTTGATAAAACCTTTGAAACCCTTAAATTTCCCATTTCATATCCTGACGGGGCGTTCGGTATCGGTGCCTTCATAAAAGACATTACAAGCAGAAAAAGGCAGGAAGATTCTTTAAAAAAGCAACTATACCGACAGAGCATTCTGGTTGATGTCTACTCAAAGAACTTTCAAAGCAGGCAGGAACTACTCGACTATACGCTTCACAAAGCACTGGAACTCACTGGCAGTCAATATGGATATATTTATCTATATGACGAGGGTAATTGTGAGTTCACTTTGAATTCATGGACCATCGGAGTGATGGCAAATTGCGAAGTTATCGATAAGAAAACCAAATATCAGCTCGAAAATACAGGTATTTGGGGTGAAGTTGTAAGACAAAGAAGCCCCATCGTAGTAAATGATATGGCTAAACCCAGCAGCTTAAAAAAAGGCTATCCTGACGGGCATGTCAAACTCAAGAATTTTTTATCCGTGCCGATTATTGTAGACGAAATAATCGTCGCCGTAGCAGGCCTGGGTAACAAGAGCACCGATTACACCGATCTTGATGTCAACGAAATGATAATTCTTGTGCAGAGCGCTTGGCTGGCAGTCGAAAAAAAGAGTGCGCAGATACAGACCATTAAAGAACGCGAAAAATACCAGTCTATTTTAAACGAATTGCCGGCTCTGATTTGCGAGTTTTTACCGGATGCCACTCTTACGTTTGTAAACAAAGAATACTGTTCCTATTTCGGTCTTTCTCAAGAATCATTATCCGAAAAGTTTCTGGACTTCATGCCGCACGACGAACGGAACCTCGCGTCACAAAACTACCTAAAGCTAACCCCTTTTGAACGCACTATCGATTATGAGCTTAATGTTATGGTTAACGACAAACCACGATGGCAGCGGTGGCATGATATTGGAATTTTCGACAGCCAAGGCTTGCCTTTGCGGTATTGCTCAATTGGGTTTGATATAACCGAGCAAAAATACACAAGGGAAAAAATGGAACGCTTGCTCGCCCAAATGTACGCCATGTTCAACGAGCATGAAGCCGTTATGCTGCTGGTTGATCCCGTAACCGGCAAAATTATAGACGCCAATCCTTCAGCCAGCAGGTTCTACGGCTATAAAAGAGCAGAATTGCTTGACATGAGCACAGACGATATAAATCAGCTTTCGAAAGAAGATGTCTCAAACAAGCGTCTCCAAATTTTAAACAAAAAATGTAACCACTTTACTTTCCCGCATAAGTTAAAAAACGAACAAATAAGGATTGTTGATGTATACAGTAGCCCAATTTCATATAACAACCAAATCGCCCTATTTTCAATCATATTTGACGTAACCGACAGAGAAGAAGCCATCAAAGAAATAGCTAATAAACAAGCCTTGCTCAGTTCTCTCATCAACGCAACTCCGGACTTGATTTTTTTTAAGAATAAGGACGGCGTTTATTTAGGTTGTAACAAGGCTTTCAGTGAGTTTGTTGGCAAATCGGAAAATCAAATTATCGGACAAACCGACTTTGACTTGTTCGGCAAAGAACTCGCTTCTCAATTCAATAAAATGGATATTGAGATGCTGAAGCTAAATCAGTCAAAAAGAAATGAAGAGGTTGTAACAACCGCAAACGGAAGCGAAATATTCCTTGAGACGCTTAAATCTCCTTATTATAATAACAACGGAGAACTTGTCGGGCTAATTGGCATAAGCCGCGATATTACAGAACGAAAGAAAAGAGAAGCAGAAATTGAATATATCAGCTACCATGACTACTTAACCGGTGCCTATAACAGAAGATTCTTTGAGGAAGAATTTGAGCGTCTTAACAGTCAAAGTAATTACCCAATTGCCGTCGTAATGGGGGACGTTAACGGACTAAAACTAATTAACGATTCTTTTGGGCACCATTTTGGCGATAAGCTGCTTCAAGATATTGTAAAAAGAATATCAGCGTGTCTTAGGCCCGGCGACATTTCGGCCAGAATCGGGGGCGATGAATTTGGAATCATTCTGCCCCGAACAAACGAAACTGAAGCAAATGCCATCGTTTCTCAAATAAAGTCAACTATCGAAAAAGAGTCGGACATCAACACCTCGGAAACCGCCCTCATGTCTGTGTCCTTCGGCTTTGCTGTTCAAACGGTTCCCGGTGTCGGACTCGGAGCACTGATGAAGCAGGCCGAAGGCTATATGTTTAACAAAAAATTTTATGACAGTAGAAGTCTTAAAGGCAGAACCATTGACATTGTCATGAAAACACTTTTTGAAAAAAGTCCGAGGGAAAAATTGCACTCGGAAAGGGTCGGAAATATATCGGCGGCTATAGCCAAAGAATTAGGTTTCGATAAAGAGCGAATAAACAAAATTAGAGTTGCCGGCTTTCTGCATGATATCGGAAAAATTGGCATACCCGAGAACATTCTCAATAAAAAGAGCAAGCTTGATGCTCAAGAATGGAAAATCATGAAAACACATCCCGAGAAAAGCAGACGAATTCTTGAAAACACTTATGAATACTCCGAGATTTCAAACATTGTCCTTTATCACCACGAAAAATGGAACGGCAGCGGTTATCCAGAAGGACTAATGGGCGTTGAAATTCCGCTTGAATCAAGAATTGTCGCTGTCGCCGATGCCTACGATGCAATGACTTACAACAGGAGCTATCGAACGAAAAGCAGCTTGACTGATGCAATCGAAGAACTTCGGAGATGTTCGGCAACGCATTTCGACCCAGCGATTGTCGAGATATTCATTGAAAAAGTGCTTTCATCCGAAATAGATTTTCTATAATAGCGCTTCGATGATAAATAAAAATAGCGTATCGTTGCTTTCATATTATCGCCCTTTCGCGCTCTTGTGGAAATAAAAAAGAACCCAAAAACGGGTTCTTTTTTATTTATTTGAAAAACTACAGATCTCACAGAACTTTGCTGAGAAAATCAATAGTTCTGGGCTCTTTTGGATGAGATAGTATTTGTTCCGGAGTTCCCTCCTCAACAATATAGCCGCCGTCCATGAAAAGAATCCTGTCGCCTACTTCGCGGGCAAAGCCCATCTCATGGGTAACGACCACCATCGTCATGCCCATTCTGACCAAGTCCTTCATTACATTCAGAACTTCGCCAACCATTTCTGGATCTAGAGCGCTCGTCGGCTCGTCAAAAAGCATCACATCTGGGTTCATCGCAAGTGACCGGGCAATCGCTACACGCTGCTTCTGTCCGCCAGAGAGCTGCGCTGGATAGACATTTGCCTTATCGGATAGTCCAACTTGCCTGAGCAACTCGTCAGCCTTTTTTTCAGCGTCTTCTTTACTCATGGTTTTTAGCGTCAGTGGAGCAAGCATAATATTCTCTTTAACGGTTTTGTGCGGAAACAGATTGAAATGCTGGAACACCATTCCGATATTTCGGCGCACCTTGTTTAGATCGGTTTTTTTATCTGTGAGGTTGTACCCATCGACGATAATCGTTCCTCCGTTGATTTCCTCCAAACAGTTAAGGCAGCGCAGGAAGGTTGACTTTCCGGAACCTGATGGCCCGACAACTACCACGACTTCGCCTTCCTCAATCTCCGTGCTTACGTCCTTCAAAACTTCAAGCTTACCAAACGACTTAATCAGATTCTTAACTATAATCTTACTTGCCATAAGTCGTCCTCTTTTCTATCATCTTTGCAGCAACAGTGAGAATGCTTACGATTACCCAATAATATAAACCTACTATTGCGTACATAATGAAATATTCCATGTTATTGGCAACTATAATCCTCGTGTTCTGAACCAGTTCGCGTAAACCAAAGAACGATAACAATGATGTGTCCTTGAGCGTAACAATGAACTGATTTATTATGGAAGGAAGCATCGTCCTAAATGCCTGCGGAAGAACAATCTTCCACATTGCTTGACCATACGACAAACCAAGACTTCTAGCCGCCTCCATTTGCCCCTTGTCGATAGCTTCAATACCGCCACGAATAAGCTCTGTCATATAAGCGCCTGCGTTCAGTGACATAATAACAACGCTGACAACCATGAAGTCCCAAATGAAATTATTTCCGGTTAGCTGCTTAATCACCATTGGAATGCCAAAGAATATAAACAGGACCTGAACTAAAAGCGGAGTTCCTCTGATAATACTGATGTAAATGTTCGAAATCCATTGCAAAGGCTTAAATTTCGACATCTTAAACAGGCAGAATATTACACCCAAAACAGTAGCTATAACAAGTGACATTATCGTCACTTCGACTGTTTTGAGTAATGCGCTGGAAAAAGACGGGAAGGTTTGTACGAAAAGTTCAAAAAATTTCATGGGCATTTCCAATCTATTGCGGATTTATTCTAAAACACTAACGCCTAAACAAGAGTCACTGGTTTAGAATAAATCGGTATTTCTTTTACATAAAGTTGAAGGCTTAAAAAACCGATTGGTGGCCGGAGCTTGTATCCACCCGGCCACCTCGGTATACTTATTTTATCGGAGCTAAATTACTTTGCGCCGAAATATGTTGCAAGAAGGTCGTCATATTTTCCGCTGTCCTTCATGCGCTTGAGTCCTTCATTGAAAGCTGCGACGAGCTCAGGATTTGTGCCCTTCATGACAGCAAAACCATAGGGGCTGGAGTCCTCGGACTGAGCAATAACCTTGCAGGCGACATTTCCGCGGGAGATTTCGTACTGAACAATCGGGTAATCCTCGAAGCAAGCAACAGCCTGTCCGGATTCAACAGATGTGTACATTGTTGCGGAATCTTCAACATAAGTAATGTTAAGCTCATATTCAGCGGCAATGGATTCCGCATAAGCAGCGCCGGTTGTGCCGGTTTTGGCGACAACGGTAGCTCCCTTAAGCTCATCAAGAGATGCGATGGCTGAATCAGCGGCAACAGCAACAGCTGTTGTGCTATCATAGTAGGATTCGGAGAAGTCATACTTTGCCTGACGCTCTTCGGTGATGGACATGCCGGCCATTACAGCATTTACCTGTCCCGCTTCGAGAGCAGCAACGGAAGCGGAGAAGCCAAGAACCTGCCACTCAACTGTGAAGCCCATTTCTTCTGCAATTGCATCCAAAAGCTGAATATCAATGCCGGTGTGTTTGCCGGTCTCGTCTTCAAACTCAAAGGGGGCAAAGGTTGTGTCTGTGCCGATAGTATAGGTCTGTCCTACAGCCGCATCATAGGGCTGAGCATCAGCAGCGGCGGAAGCGTCGGGAGAAGCTGCTGTGTCGTCTTTCTTCGCGCCGCAGCCTACAAACAATGCAAGGCAGAGCACGATTGCGAGAGTTAATGCAAGATACTTTTTCATTTCTTTCCTCCAAAATTGTTCTTTACAGGCCGATTACAAGAGTGATGCAAGAAACAATTGTTATCGGTATGCTTTTGTTGTTAACAATTAATACACGCACGGTAATTTATTCTCTCCATGCAAAAAATTATTGCATTTGAAATAATTAAACCTTGCATATTTTCAGTAACAACGAAGGTATTATATCAAATGTGCACTATGATATGCAAGGATTATTTGAACCCGAACCATTATAGTTCGATATGTATACACATTTTGATAAGTCAATTCAGTTGATACACAGCCAAAACCTCTTTGTCAAACCAAAATATAATCGCCCGAACCTCAAAACAAGGTTCGGGCGAAATAACGCAAAACTAGTCTATTCAATTATTATTGATTTTGCAGCAAATGTCTTAGAATCACTGTAGGCACCATATGCCGTGAGTTTTGAATTGACCACAAGATATGACAGCGACGTGTAACTGCCTGTGCTCGCGAGAATCATCGAAACGACGGCTGATGTTTTCACGTTTATCAGCTTATTTGAGGAAGTAAGTATCATTACAACTTGATTAATGGAGTCCACTTTAAGCACAGTTCCTGTCACTTTTGTTGATGAAGCGGTTGTGCTTACAAGGGAAATATCAGTTATTGTATTATCATAAACAATCACGGACACTTGATCACCGATGTGTATATCGGAAAGCGAAAGTGCCGTTGTGCCGTTATATACACTGACGTAATCATCAACAGCGTATGTAATTTTTGTTCCGTTAACCGTTAGCACCCAAACAGTCCCCGTTGCAGAGGTCGTGAATGAAGTAAGCACGCCGTTGACGGTACCTCCCGTTCCGGCTGCTACTATGGAAGCAACTTTGCTGCCGGCAAACACAACTGTAACAGTGTTTCCAATTTTCAATTGGTCAATGCTGATATCCTTGTCACCGCGCTTTAAGGTCGGCAAATTTGCGATATCAAGCGGGAAGCTATATCCGATGCCACTGCTGTCTGTAATGATTAAGGAAACAGTGGTGCCGTAAGTAATTGATGCAACCGTTCCGGAAATTTGGCTGCTGGCGGGAGCAATATATATTGCGGAAATTGTACTGTTTACAATCTTAAGTGTTACAAAGTCATTCGCAGCGATGGACGAAAGCAAAACCGATGTTCCTGCGCGTGTAATTGTTGCAGTGCTTGGAACTGTAAAGCTTGAAATGGTTCCTGTTTTCAAGTCCTTTAAATAGAGGGTATTTGCCGTAGTCGACACATAAACGGAGGATACCGCGCCCTGAATCCATTTGGTTGTGGTGTCGCTATCTATCGAAAGAATCAAAACAACGCCATTTTTCACTGTTACTGTGACGTAACATCCAACGTATGAAGCACTTAATGCCTTAGCTGTTTTATTTACAGTTATCTCCGCATCCGAAGAAACAGAGTATACCTTTGTAAATCCATCGTAACCGCAAACTTGCAATTCGCTTCCGTTCACAGCCGTTATAATCCCTGTATCCCTTGTTGTTCCGTCATAGGCTTCAATTACAAGCTTCGTGTTGCTCTTGCTAAGGTATTCAAGCGAGCGCGAAACCAAAGTTGCCGCTACGGCACGCGTTACGCTTGTCTGTGGTGCAAAGCTGTTGCTGTCATCACCCTTGACAACGCCGAGTGTGTAAAGCTCTGCTACTGCCCCGACACAATTTGATGAAATTTTGCTTACGTCCGTAAATTTCAAGTCATCACTTGTCAGCTTCGATGCTTCAGAGCTCAACTGCAGCGCTCTAACGATGAATAAGGATATCTTCTCTTTTGTTGTATCGCCCGTAAGGCTGATACTTTTTAGCTCGTCAAGTGTTATTATTCCGGAGGCTAAGCAAACCTCTAAGTTCTTGTATGCCCAAGACAGTGTGGGCGATACAAGTCCTTTAACGGTTGCTTCATAGTCTGCCTGAATCATCAGCGTTTCCGTGTCCGTAAGGGTATATAATCTTGACAGCAGTGCCAGCGTTTCACAGGTTGTAATCTTATTGTCCGGCTTCATCGTATTGTCGCTATAGCCCGACAAAATGCCTTTTGACGCCAAATCCTCCATGTATGATTTTGCCCAGTGATTGGTCAAGTCGGAATATGTTGTCGCAAAAACAGGAACCGATAAGGAGAAAGTTAATACTATAGCCAAAATTATTGAAAGCGCTCTTTTTTTCATTTTAAATCAATCCTCTCTTTTATTCGTGAGCAATAAAAGTATTTAGCTGCTTTGCAGCATGATTTTTCATCTCAGGCTGTTAATATCAGTTTCGACATTTTAATTAAGTGGTATCCGTTTGCGCAGATATCCTTAGCATTACCTTGTAATTATATTGCAATTTTCTAAATTAGTAAAGAAATATTATGTAAAGCACTTACAAATGCCTAGTTTTCTGGTAATGTTTTTGCGATCGGACAATTATAAAACCTTGTTTTGCCGTTTATATCATGGTTTTTATCCGTGTTTGGGTAGTAATAAATCGCTGGATAGTTGAGTTTTCGGGTTTAACAAAAAAATATAAAATCACACTTGACAAATACGAAGGTACCTGTATAATTATTATTAAGGTACCTTTGTATTGTTGCCAACTACTTTTTCGGGAGAGTAAATACGATTATGGTCAAAAGAAACACAAGCCTACTTGAGGAGTTTTCTCAAGTTCAGAAGCTTTTGTCAAAATATCAGCTTTGGTATTGCAGAAAATTCGGTCCCTCGGGGGACCCTCACAGAGGGCAAGGGAGAGTCCTCTCAATACTTAATCTTCAACCGGAAATCACACAGAAAGAGTTAAGCTATCTTTTGGACATGCGCAATCAGTCCTTAGGTGAGCTTCTCGGCAAGCTCGAAAAAAGCGGGGCGATAATCCGTGAGCCTTCTCAAGATGACCGCAGAGGCATGAGTATTAAGCTCACCGCCGCAGGTGCGGAGCTTATAAAGCAGGGCGGTAAAAAGCCAAATGACGTTAGCAGCATATTCGACTGTCTATGCGCTGACGATCAGGCAAAGCTCCATGAAATTCTTGACTGCTTATCAACCGAGCTGGAAAAACTCTTAGGTCATGGCGAGGAAGCGGAAAAAGAAAAGCGCGAAAGCGACATTGGTCGTCACAAAAAAGCCGAAAGCGAGCCAAAAATCCAAAAACCGGCTTCCGATTCCGAACGGCACGAGATTATGTCACACCATGAAACACACCGAGAAAAACAATAGGAGGCTTCTTCAAAATGAGACGAATTTCAGAAATATGTAAAACCTTTGTCCCTGTTGAGCTAATTAATCACATTTGGAATATTGTCGATCTGTATGACGAGAATTCCTACGTTTTTGTTCTATCATCAAGGCGGCAGGGCGACGAAATGGTACAGGACATTACAACAATAATGGGCAACAACTCATCAATTCACACCATTCTCGGCTACAAGCCTGTAGACTTTACAATAAAAGTAAGCCGTCAGGATGACGACTTTGAGATGTCCTTAATTCCATCTGCAAAAGCAGCACTGGAGTTGAACAAATGGGAGCGCAGGCGGGCTTTTTTACTTTTTCGCAAAAAACTGATCTTTGCTACCTCTCCAAACACCCTCCGTGTACGCCGCGCATAGTAATTGAATTTTTTCGAATTTTACTTTTAATCACGAAGGCCAAAACTAAGCGTTTTGACCTTCGTGATTTCTCTTCTGCACTTTTTCTTATACCTGTCTGCCATTTGCTTTTTAAGGTTAATTTAAAGTATAATTAAAGTACTCGGTATAGACTTCGATTTTAGTAAAATATAGTAAGTTACTAAACCAAACCTTATGGGAGAAGTGGTGGCATGAAGCTGGTAAGTACAAACCTTAAGCAATCAAGAGTATTCAAGCTATTCAGCAGATCTAAAATGGCAAACGGCACAAAAGACACGGAAGATTCAAACTCTTCCCCCGATTTTGCTTCTGACCCAAAAAAGAAAAAACGGAGGAAGAGAATAATCATTGCGTCAATATGCATTGTTGTGCTTGTTATCGCAATAATCGGAATAAAATCACTAAGCCCCTCTAAAAATTCCGGCGCTGCTAATGTTACATATTCTTCCACCACAGCAGAGAAGAGGGATATATCCGTCACTCTAAGCGGAAGCGGAACTCTTGAGCCCGCGGATTCTTATGAGGTTACCTCTTTGGCCTCAGGAGAAATTCTAAGTGCTGAATTTGAGGAAGGCGATGTTGTTGAAAAGGGCGATGTTCTGTATCAAATTGATACCGCAGACGCTGAAACCAGCATAAAGAGCGCCGAGTTAAACCTTCAAAAAAGTCAGCTCAGTTATAACAACCAGCTTACAAGCCTTGAAAATCTCAACGTAAAGGCTCCCGTTGCGGGAACCGTGACAGAGCTGAATGTTGAGGTCGGTGACACGGTTTCAAACAATCAGACAATCGGCACTATCCGCGACAGCTCAACTATGAGCCTTATGGTACCGTTTAACTCTGCCGACGTGTCTTCCTTCTATATCGGGCAGTCCGCTTCGGTTACTCTAGACAGCACCTTTGAAACACTTTCAGGTACAGTTACGAAAATCAGTAATACCGAACAGGTTTTTACTGGAAATATGCTCGTGAAATACGTCACAGTTGAGGTTGCAAACCCCGGCGGAATTACGGATTCCACCGAGGCTACCGCATCAATCGGTGATATTGCCTGCAACAGCAGTTCTTCCTTTTCATACAAAAGCAAGCAGTCTATTACTGCAAAAACCTCCGGCACCGTAAGCTCCATTCTTGTCGATGAGGGCAACTACGTAAAAAAAAGCGCTATTCTTGTAAAGCTGGAAAGCAGTGACATTGAGCAGAACGTAACCAGCGCGAAGCTTTCCCTTGAGGATGCGCAGAACAATCTAGAAAACAAACAAGAGGCTCTTGAGGACTACACCATCGAATCTCCAATTGCCGGCACAATAATCACAAAGTCCTACAAGGCAGGTGACAAGCTCAGTTCAAATTCGGGGAGCAGTGCCACTCTTTGCACAATTTATGACCTTTCCTACCTAACCATGGAGCTGAGCGTCGACGAGCTTGACGTCAGTGAAGTGGAGGTCGGGCAGGAAGTCTCTATTACCGCCGACGCCGTTGAAGGAAAAACCTATACCGGTATCGTTACTAAAGTTAACATCAGCGGAACAACCTCAAATGGAGTTACTGCTTATCCCGTCACTGTCAGAATTGACGAAACGGAAGGTCTTCTTCCCGGCATGAATGTCGATGCGGAAATCGTGCTGTCCTCCGTTTCAGACGTAATTGCCGTACCGGTTGACGCTGTAGTTCGTGGTAATATGGTTCTGGTGAAAAAGGACAAATCCTCCTCCGGCGATACAACCAAAGGACAAGCTCTTACACTTGGTAGCAACGGCTTACCGGAAGGCTTCGAATATGTCGAGGTAACGCTTGGAGTAAATAATGATGAGTACATTGAAATTTCCAGCGGTGTTGAGGAGGGCGATATTGTCGCAATTATTACTATCAACACAGATACCGATGAAGCAACAACCGGAGGCTTCGGTGGACTTGCCGGTGGCGGTGGCGAAATGCCTTCCGGTGGCGGTGGCGGTGGCGGCGGAGAAATGCCTTCTGGCGGTGGTGGCGGCGCACCGATGGGAGGCTGACCACGATGGCTGCTCTGATTGAGTTCAAAGATGTTTATAAGCTATATTACATGGGCGACAGCATCGTCCGAGCCGTTGACGGAATATCTCTAACGATTGAAAAGGGCGAGTTTGTTGCAATAGTCGGTCAGTCCGGCTCCGGAAAGTCCACCTGTATGAATATAATAGGTTGTCTCGATGTTCCCACGCAGGGGCAATACATTTTGGGTGGAAAAGATGTGGGCAGACTCAATGACAACAAGCTTGCAGAAATCCGCAACAAAATGCTTGGCTTTATATTTCAGCAATACAATCTTTTGCCTAAATTGACAGTGTTGGAAAACGTCGAAGTATCTATGCTCTATGCCGGCGTTCCAAGGGAGCAGCGAATTGAGCGAGCAAAAAAAGCGCTGGAGCGTGTCGGCTTGACCGACAAGCTCTCCAACACGCCTTCTCAGCTCTCCGGCGGGCAGCAGCAACGTGTTTCAATCGCTAGAGCGCTTTCGGGAAATCCCTCCGTCATTCTTGCCGACGAGCCGACGGGTGCTCTGGATTCCAAAACTGGCCGTGATGTTCTGGCGCTCCTACAGCAACTGAACCGC
This sequence comes from Oscillospiraceae bacterium, assembly GCA_018053145.1. Classification (GTDB taxonomy): domain Bacteria; phylum Bacillota; class Clostridia; order Oscillospirales; family Oscillospiraceae; genus UBA2658. The sequence goes on from JAGPMA010000006.1 coordinate 17,263, forward strand.
GAAGGCAATACAATCGTCCTCATTACCCATGACAATTCGATTGCCAATACAGCTCCTCGAATTATTCGTCTAACAGACGGGAAAGTCGTTTACGACGGACCAAGCGGCATAAAAGGGTCACTGGTTCAGACAGTGGACGAGGAGGCTGATTCAAAATGAATTTTTATCAGTCTTTTAAACTTGCCATACAAAGCATAATGAAAAGCAAGGTTCGAGCCTTTCTTACAATGCTGGGAATCATTATTGGCGTTGGCGCCGTTACAGTAATCGTCGGAATGGGCAACGGTATGGAAAATTACATTTCCTCAAGCTTTGAAAGCATGGGCACAAACCTCATTACCGTGAGCATTCAAGGCCGAGGGACCTCCCGTTCGATTGACGTTGCTGATATGTATGCGCTTGTCGAGGAAAACCCGGATGTGCTCTCATATGTTTCACCCATAGTATCGGTTAGTGGTACTGTCAAGATTGACAGCGAGGAGCCTTCATCAACAACCATAACCGGTGTTGGCGAAGACTATTGCGCAATAAAACGATACAGCATTTCAGAGGGGCGCTTTCTTCAGTATGTCGACATTCTGCGCCGACAAAAAGTCTGCGTCGTCGGAAGTTATATAGACGCCACCTATTACGAGGGTAATGCTATCGGCAAAACGCTGAAAGTTAACGGAAACACCTTTACCATAGTCGGAGTCCTGAATGCTGAAGCCGACAGCGAAGAATCAAGCACTGATGACGCAATTTATATTCCATACACAAATGCCTCAAAAATGAGTTGGGCAGGCTCTATTTCCAGCTATTCTTTCAGCGGTGCAACTGAGGATAGTATTGCAGACGGTGTCACTCTCATCGAGAACGCACTGTACAAAGTTTATGAAAGCGACGACTACTACACTGTAATCAGCATGACCGAAATGCTGGACAGCATGACAGCTATTATTGATGTGGTTGTTGTTGTGCTTGGCGCTATAGCCGCTATTTCTCTTGTCGTCGGCGGCATAGGCATCATGAACATCATGCTAGTTTCCGTTACTGAGCGAACAAGAGAAATCGGCATCAGAAAATCCCTCGGTGCAAAGCAGAAGGACATTATGCAGCAATTCGTCATCGAAGCTGCAACCACAAGCGCGCTGGGCGGAATCATTGGAATCGCAGTTGGATACTTACTGTCGTCGATTGCCTCGAGCATAATCGTTACCCTAATGGATACTGAAATTTCTGTTGCGCCATCTACAACGGCTGTATTAGGAGCGTTCTCAGTTTCTGTTGCAATCGGTATAATATTCGGTTATCTGCCCGCAAGGAAAGCTGCCAGACTCAACCCCATCGACGCATTGCGTTATGATTAACGGGAGGAACATATGAAAAAAACAACTTCCTTTTTACTCGCCCTATGCTTAACAATCGGCCTTACCATGCCGAATGCCCAAGCGGCATCATCGACTGCCACCTCCGCACAACAAATTATTCAGGCTCTTGGTATCGTTACAGGCGATGAAACAGGAAACCTTAATCTTACCGGTAACGTAACAAGAGCTGAGTTCGCAAAAATGATGATAGCTGCCTCCATCTATAAGGACACTATTAGCTCAACCGCTAAATCCTCGCCCTTTAAGGACGTAAAATACACACATTGGGCGGCTTCCTACGTTCAGGCGGCAGTCACTTCCGGCTGGCTAACCGGCTATACCGACGGCACATACAAACCGGACAATAATGTCAAGCTTGAAGAGGCCGTTTCCGCAGTACTAAAGATGCTGGGCTATGCATCTTCCGACTTTACGGGGTCTTTCCCTGAAGCGCAGCTTGCAAAATACACTGCGCTCGGTCTCAACGTTAACATCTCAAAAACGCAAGGTCAGGTTCTAACCCGTCAGGATTGCATCAATCTATTCTATAATCTTATGAGCACCAAGAACAAAAGCGGAAACTATTACGCCACAACCTTGGGCTACACCGTTAACAGTTCCGGCAAGCTCGATTATTCCTCCCTGGTTCTCGCCAACATGGAAGGCCCCTTTATCGTGGAGAATTCCTCTTGGAGTTCTGACCTGCCCTTCACGGCAAGCGCTGCGGCAGTTTACAAAAACGGCTCAGCTTCCAGCATTTCCGCCGTATCGAATTATGACGTATATTACTACAACACCGGAATGAAAACAGTATGGGTTTACCGCAACCGTGTGAGCGGCGTCTACACCGCGGCCTCGCCCAGCACGTCCGCGCCGACTTCCGTAACGGTGGCGGGTAAAACCTATTCGATTGCCTCATCAACAGCCGCCTATGCGCTGTCAGACATGGGTTTATACGGCATAGGCACCACCGTAACGCTTCTGCTAGGCATGGAGGGGAGCGTTGTTGGAGTTGTGTCAGCGGATAATATCTCGACAACTAAATATGGTTTTGTAACTGCAACAGGCACTAGCACCTATACTGACAGCTCAGGCAGCAGCTACACGTCAGCGACCGTTACTGTGACCTGCACGGACGGAAACTCCTATGAATATGCCGCAAGCTCCGGCTTGAGCAAGGGCAGCATGGTTATGGTGAGCTTCTCGGGGGAAAAGGCTTCAGTTACTATGCTAAGCGACACCTACCTGTCCGGAACGATAAATTCCACAGGAACGGCTCTTTCAGCTTACAGCTTTGCCGGCGACATTGAAATACTGGACTCCACCTCAAACGGCTCCTGTCTCCGAGTTTACCCCTCCAGACTGGCCGGATTGTCCTTAAATTCCTCGAACATCAGATACTACGTTCTGGATTCTTCCGGCAATATCAGCCACTTGATTCTGAACGATGTGACCGGAGATATGTACTCATACGGTATTTTGACCAGCGTATCCGAATACAATAGCTCAACAAGCTTGGCTATCAACGGTTCCTATAAATATACCATCAAGGGTGTTACCGGCTCATACAGCAGCTCCTCCTCGGCCTTCGGGGTGTCGACCGGACCGGCACGGATGGAATTCAGCGGAAGCAGTCTTTTAAGCCTCAAAAATCTGACGGGCTTAAGTCTATCCTCCCTGAATACGTCCTATGCTACCTCCGGCAGCGACTCAACGCAGTATCCACTCGGCGACGGCGTGTCCGTATATATTTACAGCGGCGGAAGCTATAATCTGTCCAGCGTATCGGTTGTAAATACAGGCAGTTACTCGCTTTCCGGCTACTATGACAAGCTGCCAAGTGCCGGCGGCAGGATTCGCGTAATCGTGGCATACCCAAACTGACATAAAAAGGCATAAACAACGTCCGGACTAACCTTGAAGGTAAAATCCGGACGTTGTTTTATTTTACTGGCTTGATTGTAACTAAAACCACTTTTTTGCTTTGAAAAACACAAAACCACCTACTAATACAACAGCGCTCAATATTATCACAAAGGGATAACCAAAGCTCCATCCATATTCGGGCATTTGCAGATTCATCCCATACCAGCCGACGATAAGCGTAAGCGGCAAAAATATTGAAGTGATGACCGTGAACACCTTCATTATCTGGTTTTGCTCAATATCGACCTGTGCCTGATACGCCTCTCTCACCTGAGTAATATATTCGCGGAGATGCACCACCGAATTGAGCAGGTAATCCATCCTCTTGTCAAGTGAAACAAACCTTTTTTGTAGTTCGTCTGAAAAAGCTTTGTTCACATTCTCTGTTAGATCCTCTGTAATAAGCGCAAGTTGCTCATAATAACGCTTCATTTTCAAAAGCTCACGGCGCAAACTGATAATATCTGTCGAACTTTCCGAGTTTGACTTTTTCTCAGTAATAAGTCCGTCCTCAAGGTCGGTAATGCGGTCTTCGGTCTTTTCAAGCTCATACACATCGTTTGCCGTAAGCGCGTTTAAAAACTGTAGAAGTTGGTTTTGGTTATCAAGCTTCACGTCTATATCGCTCATTAGCTCAATGCAGCGCTTATTGTCACTTATAAAAACGAAGTCTTCCGCGTCGCAGTAAATGCACACCCTGTCATCCTTTTTTGAAGGATTTTTTATATCGCAATAATAAAAAGCAATCAGTAACGCCCCGCCTTGCAGTGAAAAGCAAATATGCCGATTTGCAATCAGTCGCGAATAAAAATCAAAGCTCACATAATCAAGCAGCGCTTCGATTCTTCTCATATCCAGCATCTTACGCATGACAAACCCCCTAATGGTTATTGCGAGCATAACTTTTTCAATCTGAGTATAGCACAATTTGTAAATCATTCAAGCAAATTGTAACTCAGAGCTAAAACGCGCTTCACATTTGCAAAGTAAAGTATGGTTGAGTTTTTCTGACAATCGGACTATAATTAATTCAAAGCAATACAGCCCATCAATACAAAACTAAACATAGGAGGTCAAATAATGATAAACATAGATGAAACCATCAAGAATCTAAACGCACGCGGGTTTGACACCAGCTTTTTTGAAAACGGCAAGGCTGCGGTAGATTACCTCACTTCCGAGCTCAATAACGAGACCATCGGCTTTGGCGGCAGTATGACGATTGAAGCCCTTGGCCTTTATGAACGTCTTTGTGAGAATAACAGCGTTTTCTGGCATTGGAATCCGGGCAGTGAGGGCGCAAGAGAAAAGGCCATCGGCGCTGAGGTTTACATAACTAGCGCTAATGCTGTAGCTCAAACCGGCGAAATCATTAACATCGACGGCTCCGGAAACAGGGTATCCAGCACTCTTTTCGGCAAGAAGAAGGTTTACATAATTGTTGGTGTCAACAAGCTCTCCGAGGACTACGACCAAGCTCTCTGGCGAGCGAGAAACATCGCCTCCCCTCTCAATGCAAGACGCTTGAACAAAAACACGCCCTGCGTTAAGGGTGAGCTTAAATGCTATGACTGCAAAAGTCCCGAGCGCATCTGCCGTGCCTTAGTCGTGCTGTGGGGCAAAATGAGCAGTATGGAAAAGGTCGAAGTCATTATTATCAACGAAGAGCTGGGCTATTAAGCTGCGCTCAACGAGAAATTAAAAAGCGGACTTCCCTCGTTTTACCGAAGGAGGTCCGCTTATAATTATTGCTTAAAGCGCAAATTGTGCTTATGTTATGCTGTGCTGTTCTCCGAATTTTTGGTTGTAAAGGTCGATAGCCTTTTGTATTGATGCTATCGCTTCGTCGCGATGCTTGACCTCTTCAACGCTGGTGGCTTTGCCCTCGAGCATTTTATAAACCGAGAAGAAATGCCTAATTTCTTCAAAAATATGCTTAGGCAAATCGTCAATATCCTTGTAAGAGTTAAATGTTGGGTCTGCAAAAGGAATCGCAATGATTTTTTCATCGCGCTTGTCATTATCAATCATCATTATCATGCCGATTGGATAACACCTAACCGTAGCCAGCGGATCGATGGGCTCGCTGCAAAAAACCAGAACATCGAGCGGGTCGTCGTCATCGGCGTAAGTGCGGGGAATAAAGCCATAGTTCGATGGGTAATGAGTCGAAGTATAGAGTACCCGGTCAAGAATCAAAAATCCCGTTTCTTTGTCCAACTCGTATTTTTTTTTGCTTCCTTTTTCAATCTCAATAACGGCTATAAAATCCTCCGGATTGATTCTTTCGGGATTCACATCATGCCAAATATTACTCATTTAATCCTCCTTTCAGATTAAGTGTTTCCGATTACAATACTCTCTATTATATCCGCAACATTTTCACAGGTATCACAGCATTTTTCAAAAAATTCATAAATCTCGCGCCATGCGATAATTTCAAGAGGATCGGTAGAGGTGGTATGAAGGTTTCTCATGCATGCAACATATAAATCGTCGCCGACCTCTTCAAGGCGGTTAATCTCGATTATAAGCTCGTTAAGAGTCTTTGATTTTTTGAAATTATGAAACTCCCTAAGCATATCTGTCATAGCTTCACAGCAGCTGATAACGACATCCATAAATTCAAGGCTATCCTGACGAATTTGTGTAACATTGTTGATGTAAATGCGTATGAGAATATCCTCTATCGAGTCGGTAACATCATCAATATACTGGCTGAGCTTGAGTATGTCTTCTCTCTCAATCGGGGTGATAAAGGCGCGAACAATTACAGCCGTCATTTCGTGTCTTTTGTTGTCGCCCTTATGCTCTATCTCGTGAAGCATGACTCGGTTTTCTGGAAGCTTTGCGACATCGAAATTTGTGAGAACTTCCTTGAGCATTTTTGCTGCGTCGCAGGACACCTGAGCACTTTCAACAAAGTTATCAAAATAGAATTTATCTGCTTTTTTTGACATTATAAATTATCCTTTCAATCTTAAAGTATCACGTTAAATAGTTTTACCATTAAATATCCGATAAGACCGCATCCCGGGAAAGTTAACACCCATGTTAGCACCATGTCTTTTACAACCGCGAAATTAACAGCCGACAAGCGCTTTGTTGCGCCGACGCCCATGACTGCGGTTGTTTTCGTGTGGGTCGTACTCACAGGTATACCAAACAGTGAGGACATAAGCAGGCAAAGCGCGCCTGCAAGATCAGCGGAAAAGCCCTGAAAAACCTCAAGCTTAACCATATCCATTCCCACTGCCTTGATAATTTTATAGCCGCCTATCGAAGTTCCGATTGCCATAACAATCGAGCACATAGCCATCATCCATATCGGGAGTTCTGCAGCGCCGGTTGTATCTTGTCCGTTTACGAGGAACACACCAAGAATGAGAACACCCATAAATTTTTGACCGTCCTGCGCGCCGTGCATAAAGGCCATTGCCGCGCCGCCGCCAATCTGGGCACCACGGAAGAAACCTGCCGTTTTCCGCCTGTCCATCTTTCGGCATATAAAGCCCACAAGCTTTGCGATAACAAAGCCGCTCCCGAAGCCAAGGAAGGTTGAAAGCACCAGTCCGTAAACAACCATGATCCATTTATCCCCGTTAATGCCGCTAAAATTACCCTGAAGGGCAATCGCAGCACCAGACAGTCCGGCTATAAGTGCATGACTTTCGCTTGTTGGGATTCCGAAGTACCATGCGGCAACCGCCCAAATAATAATGGCGAAGAGTGCGGCACATAGCGCAATTATTGCTGCATCTGTGTTGCCTTGAAAGTTAACCATGTCCTTAATGGTCATAGCAACAGTCGTGTTAACGAGCGTCATTACAAAAACGCCCAAGAAGTTGAATACCGCAGCCATTAGGACCGCGGCTTTCGCCGACATTGCGCGTGTTGCGACACAGGTTGCAATGGCATTTGGAGCATCTGTCCAGCCGTTGACAAAAATTACTCCCAGCGTAAGCAATACTGTTATTAATAATATGGGGTTATCAGCAACTTGACTAATAAACGATAAAAAATCCATTCCCAAGACTTAACCACTTCCCTCAAATCGTACTATTGATGTATATAAACTTCACATAATTATTTTCTCATGTAAAGGAGCCCTGCGCTATTATAAAGTATTGCACGCCTAAAGAGCAACATCTTTGTTCAAAATTTGCAAAAAATAAGTAAACTTTATCAAAAGCTCCAAAAGGCATAATTATAAGGTGCGGATTGCTTAGCTATCCGTCATTCTGATCCTCGCTTTGCTTCTTTTTTAAGAATCTTCGTTTTAGATAAAGGTAACAAATAACTGCACCTACAAGTAAAAGCAAAACAATTGCGGCAGTCGAATACCAGCCGATATACTTAAGACTTGTTTCCCAAGCATTGCCTGCAAGCGCTCCGATAAATACGAGGATTGTGTTCCAAACTGCAGTTCCGAGAACGGTTAGGGCAAAAAACGGCAGTGGCTTCATTTTAGCCATGCCCGCTGGGATTGATATCAAGCTTCGAACGACCGGAATGCATCTGCAAATCAGAACCGCCTTATACTCGTAGCTTTTAAACCAGCTTTCTGCTCTTGTTACATCGTCGGGCTGCATATGGATTGTTTTTCCGAATTTACCTGAAACGAGCTTTTTAATTCTTTCTCTGCTGAGTACTCTTCCAAGCCCATATAAAACCGCTGCTCCAAGTGTTGCTCCGAATGTCGCAAATAGTATAACGAGCGGGATGCTCATATCAGCCTGAGTAGTTAAAAAACCGCCAAAGACTAAAACCACTTCGGAGGGTATCGGAGGAAATATGTTTTCAACGAATATAAGCAACATAATGCCGATATAGCCGTAGTTATTAATGAATTCAATCAGTGTGCTCTGCATTTTGAGCTAAGCTCCTTTTCTATTGCCTTGTTTTCCGTTTATGTAAGTTTATCATATATAAGTAAAAAAGAATACATCGAAAACAAAATTCACTCACTTTTATAAATATACCCTTTTTACTTAAAAACAACTTACAAATTTCAGTATTTTTATCAGTTTTAAAAAGCAAAAAAGGACTGCTCAAAACGCAGTCCTTTTTTGTATGCACAGAAGAATCTTCCAAAAACACAAGTCGTCGGTACAACTTAACGATCAAAAAATCTTGAGAGAAATTCTTTTGTTTCCTGCTTCTCAGGATTGCCAAAAATCTGTTCTGGCGGTCCCTCTTCGCAGATAATACCATCCTTCATGAAAACCGTACGGCTTGAAACATCGCGGGCAAAAGCCATCTCGTGAGTAACGACAATCATGGTAAGCCCTTCACTGACAAGCGTTTTCATAACGTCAAGCACCTCTCCGACCATTTGAGGGTCAAGTGCGCTCGTTGGCTCGTCGAATAGCAGCACCTCCGGTTCCATCGCAAGTGCTCTTGCTATGGCAACGCGCTGCTTCTGTCCGCCCGAAATTTGGCGCGGCTTTGCATTGATATAGGGTGCCATGCCCACCTTTTCCAAGTATTCCTTCGCGGTTTTTTCCGCTGTAATTCTATCCCTGTGCAAAACCCTGCGCTGGCCTATCATGCAGTTTTCCAAAACCGATAGGTTAGCAAAAAGGTTAAAGTTTTGGAACACCATGCCAACCTTTGCGCGATAAGCCGGAATGCTGAAGCCTCTTTCAGTGATATCCTTACCGTGATAAATAATTTGCCCAGAGCTAGGATTTTCCAGCATATTGATGCAGCGCAAAAGCGTTGACTTTCCTGAGCCCGACGCACCGATGACGCTTGTAACGTCTCCAACATTAACGGCAAAATCAATGTCGCGCAGAACGAGGTTTTCGCCGAAGGTCTTTCCCAGATGACGGACTTCAAGAATAGATTCGTTCATTTTCATCTTCCCTTCTGTCCGGGCATCATGCCGTCTTTTCTTTGATTGCGAAAGTGAGCCATGCCGCTTGTGTGAGCCAGTGTGTCGGTTGTGGCAAGGTCGAAGCTGTCGTCACCGTCCATTTTGCTTTCCCACCAGCGCAGAAGAATTGAACTGATAACCGTCATTATCAGATATCCAAACATTTCAATGGTTGCAGACGGGAAATATTTGAATGTAAATCCGACTACTGCCCTATGTGCGGCAAAAAACTCAGCAAAACCGATAATGAACATTACCGAGGTGTCCTTAATGTTGATAATAAGGTTGTTGCCAATCTGCGGCATTATATTCCGCAGAGCCTGCGGAAACACAACTCCCATCATCGTCTGGAAATGCGTCATCCCGATAGCCTTTGCGCCCTCAGTCTGTCCGGGGTCAACAGAAAGGATTCCGCCGCGCACCGTTTCCGCCATATAAGCACCGGTGTTGATTGATACAACCACAAACGCAGCCAGCCATAAGCTGCCGAAATGCACCGAATTATTTGTAAAGTACGGCAGTCCGAAATAGATAAAAACAGCTTGAAGTATCATCGGCGTACCTCTGAAAACTTCAACATAAATTCGTATTAATGCTCTGAGCAGCCACAGAAAAAAGCGTTTTACGATATTGTCGGTCTTGTCACTGGGTATAGTCTGCAGTATGCCGCAGAGAAATCCAATGATACAGCCCACAGCGGTTGCTATAACAGCCAAAATAATGGTGTTTTTCATACCGTTTAAGTAGGCAGTATAATTACCTGACCAGAGGCTTACTATGTCTCTAAAAAGCTCGGCCAATTTATTCATTGCGGCCCATGCTCCCTTCAAATAAGGCAAGGCGAATCAAAAGCGACTCGCCTTCACCTTGAAAAATAAAAAACTATAAGTAATCGTCAATAAGCATCAACGCTTAGTTCTTCGTATGTGCGGCAATAGCCTCAGCCATCAGCGCATTAAAATCATCCGCAGTCATCTTGCTGAGAACGCTGTTGAGTGCATCTAAAAGAACAGTATTGCCCTTTTGAACGGAAATTCCGATATTGACATCGCTATCGGCTACCTGGAAGTCATCGCCGCTGCCGGCAAAATCGAGAATAGCCATGTCAGGATATGCGGCAATCGCACCCTGTGCGGTGGGCATATCAGTGCAGACGAAGTCCACCGTTCCGGTTTCGAGAGCCATGAGCATAGCGGGAGCATTTTCAGCGGCAGTCTGAATCTTTGCGTCCTTTATCTGGGGCAGGCAGGTGTTATACCAAATGGTTCCGAGCTGACTTGTGCAAGTACCGCCGGCAAGCTCCGAAATTCCCTTTGCGCTTGCAAATGTGCTGTCCTTAAGTGCGAGGCATACGATAGTCGCATAGAGATAGGGTCCGGCAAAGTCGACCTCCTCCATACGATCCGGTGTCATTGACTGGCCTGCGATAACAGCGTCAACTGTTCCGGTCTGAACAGCGGGAATTAAAGAATCCCAGTCAAGACGGACGATTTCAAGTGTCCAGCCGTTGGCTTCGCAGAGCTGCTTTGCCATCATAACGTCGTAGCCGTTGGCAAACTCGGTTGAATCCTTAATAGGTACAGCGCCGTTAGAATCGTCGGCCTGTGTCCAGTTATAGGGTGCATAGGCACACTCCATAGCAACGGTAAGTACTCCGTCTTCAACGCCGGAGGCAACAGCGGCGGCAGGAGATGCGGATGCATCGGGGGCGGTGCTTTCAGCAGGAGTCGCGGTCCCGCAGGCGCAAAGGCTGACAAGCATTGTCAGTGCAAGCATAAGTGCAGTGATTTTTTTCATAAACATTTTCCTTCCTCATCGATGTTTTGTTTCATACAACAAAAAAACCATGAATTTCTCACTAAAATGAAAAACTCATGGTCATACATAAACTTAAGCAATGTATACAAGACGGTTTAACCGCCTTTAACCAATGATAGCCCTCCACTTTCGTGACAGTCTGCGACATATTCTCCCGCAGCCCAGCAACGTCCGCACAACATTGTGCTTTCGCAACTTCGGCGATGACCCCTTTCGTCTGCGTCTATAACCGCTGACTACTGATGATAATCGCGCCTCCATCATTTTTTTGATAAAACCTTATGACTTATTTAATGTAAGTTTAACACAGAAAAAACCTTTGTCAAGTAACGCAAGGAGCAATTGTGCGCAAGATAGCCTTGATAAATCGGATTTTTTCTCAATTAGCAAGCCTTTTTTCATAACAGTCACTATTTACCGCCGAAAACTGTGCCGGTTTTCTCAAAGCTTCATCTCATCGAATCCGCAAGCTCCAAGATTCTGCTTTCGATTGTGCGGATCATCTCCAAAAACTCACTGTCGCTTTTGCCGGTGGGGTCGTTTAGCCCCCAATCCTCACGGCGCTTTGAGGGCAGGTATGGGCACTGTACGCCGCAGCCCATGGTAATAACCACCTCCACAGGCGGAATATCCGAAAGCAGCTTTGGGTACTGAGCAAGCTCCATATCAATGCCGTAGAGCTTCTTGACAAGCCGCACAGCATCGGGGTTTATGCGGTCTTTCAGCTCCGTTCCGGCTGAAAAGCTCTCAAATACGTCGGAAGCAAAATGCTTCCCAAGAGCTTCGGCGATCTGACTGCGGCACGAGTTGTGGGTACAGATAAATGCAACCTTGGGCTTGTCCATATTCAGCCTCCTTTTTTCAGCACAGGACGGAAAAATCATCTTTGTCTGAAGTGTTTAATCGAATGTTGATATTTACCTGTCGTCAAAATCCTAGATAGAACATATAAAGACCGATTGACAGAATCAGCGCTCCCATAGTAATTCGCAGAACGCTGCTTAATTTGCCGTACTTCTCGCTCGCTGTCAGCCTTCGCACAAAGCCAATGGATGTCCCAACAATAACGGCGAGAATGCCGTGTCCTAAAGAATAGAAAAGCAGCAGCACAATCCCCCACAGAAGGTTTCCCTTGCCGGCGACTATTGCTAAAAGCGCAATAAGCACCGGAGTTGAGCATGGCGAAGAAAACACTCCACCGAGTATTCCGGCCATAAGCGCCCCAGCGTAGCCCTTTTTGGTGTTTTTCGAAACCAGATAGCTCGAAGGAATAATCTCAAATATTTCCCATGTCTGTAAGGCCATAAGCACCATGAGCACACCCAGCACAACATACCACCAAGAGCTTGCCGAGCCAACAAGCTTTCCCGCAATTGATGCAACAACTCCCAAGGCCGTAAAGGTTATAGCAGTGCCCGCAGCAAAGGTTAAGGACAGACGGAAAGCGGCCTTTGTATCGCGTTGTCCTGTTCCTCCCACATATCCGATAATAAGCGGAATGCTGGAAAGCGAACAGGGCAAAAACGATGCGAGGACTCCTGCAAAAAGTGCCAAAACAGGCGCAAGCCACAGGTTAGCCGCTATTTGAGCGGAAAGGCTCTCCAAAATTTCTGTCATGCTTCAACTCCCATATCCACGATGATTGCTCGCAGCTCATCCTCGGTTAATCCGCCTTGATGGACAGTAAACGCGACTTCGCCGCTATCCTTGTAGTTGTAAGTGCTGAATTCGACATCAATACTCTCACTTGGCTGGTAAGGCGTACCGTCGGAATTAATAAACACCTGTGTAGGAATGACTTGAACAGGAAATTCACTCGCAATTTCACCGTGCTCATCAGTATCGACATACTTGATGATTGCCTTACCAAGCATTTCTTCATGCATTGCGTCCAAAATCGGCGCAAAATCCTGACAAGGGCCGCACCAACCCGCGCCGAAATCGATTACTATCGGCAAGCCATAGGATATAAGCTTTTCCATGTCGAGAGACTCCGCGTTAAGTGCAAAGTCCCCTTCCGCTTCAGGAGACTCAAGAACCTCTCCTGTGTTTGACGAAGTAACAGGCGGTGTTTCCACCTTCTCTGCATTGTTTTTGAAACCCCATATAGCAAGCACAACAAGCACAATGCAAGCAGGAACAATAATTTTGAGCAGCTTATTTTTATTCACTTTTACACTCAACCTCCAAAATATTTACGTTGCTTTCTCACCGCTGATACATTTATCAAAAAAACCTATTAATATCAGCACTTGAGGCTCCAAACCACGATTTCATAAAGAAAGCGTACTTGAAATCGCTTCTTTTGTCAAATGACTTAGTCACACTGTGATTATTTCTTTGGATAAGCACCTCAAGTCCTCCTTGCTTATTGCTTTTCCGCTTATTAGGCATTATAATTTTCGCAAAAGAGCAGCTTAGGAGGATGATTTGCAATGATTACCTCAGAAATGTTGTTATCAGCCGAAAAGGCCGATTTGCCTGCACTTTCCAAAGAACTTGAAGCAAGCGATTTGGGCACGTTTGTCAGCTGGCTTTCCGAAAAAGACGATGATATTCGTTATCGCAGCCTGCTTGTTTTGCAAAGCAGCGCAAAGGATTCCAACGTCCTGTACAAATACTGGGATATCTTTAGAGAAAAATTAAAAAGTGATAATTCCTATCAGCGCAGCATTGGTCTAATGCTGATTGCCGCAAATGTCAAATGGGATGAGTCCAACAAATTTGAGGATACCTTCAACGAATTCTGCGCACTACTAAATGACGAGAAGCCGATTACTGTTAGGCAATTCATTCAGTCTTTTGAGCTTATCGTTCCATATAAGCCGATATTAAGTCAGAAAATCGCGGAAATTCTTATGAAATATGACATTCTAAGCGCGAAAGAAACCATGCGAAAGCTCTTTCTACTCGATATAATTAACATCCTTCTTCTAATAAGAAAGCAAGGAAAAACAGACGAAATTGAAAAATACATTTCAGACGCTCTTCTTGGCGGCATACTAGACAGCAAGTCAAAAAAGGCAATTCAAGCTCAGCTGTTATCATAACCTAACCCGAAAATCGGGTTGCGTCATGTCCTTTCCAAATGTATTTTCGGGAGGTAGCCGATGAATTTTGTCCCCGCGAAAACAATTGTCTCCGGATACGCCGAACACAATATGTGGTTTGGCTGCAACTACAACATGAACATTTACAAGGGCTGCTGCCACGGCTGCATCTATTGCGACAGCCGCAGTGAATGCTACGGAGTTGAAAACTTTGACGAGGTCAGAGCTAAGGATAACGCCCTTGAATTAATTGAGCGTGAGCTCAAAGCAAAGCGGCGAAAGGGTGTAATCGGCACAGGTGCAATGAGTGACCCCTACAATCCCTTCGAAAAAGAACACCGTCTCACAAGAGGCGCTCTGGAGCTAATAAACCGCTATGGCTTCGGCGTTGCCATCGCTACAAAAAGTGATTTAATTCTTCGTGATGTTGATATTTTAAAAGAAATCTCAAGGCATTCGCCTGTCCTTGTAAAAATCACAATTACCTGTGCATCTGATGAATTGTGCAGAAAAATCGAGCCTCGTGTTGCGCTTTCATCAAAAAGATTCGAAGCCATAGGTGAATTATCAAAAGCCGGAATAAAGGCTGGCGTTCTGCTTATGCCGGTGTTGCCGTTTATCGAAGACAACGAGGAAAACATTCGCGGAATAATCAACCTAGCGCGCAAAAATGGGGCCGCCTTCATCTACCCTGCCTTTGGAGTAACCTTAAGGCAAAATCAGCGTGATTGGTTTTTCGCTCAACTGGATGAGCTTTTCCCCTCTGTCAAAGAGAAATACGTCGAAAGCTTCGGCTCTGCCTATGAATGCCGCAGCCCAAACAGCAAAAAGCTTTGGTCCGTATTTCAACGCGAATGCGATGAAGCCGGTATAATTTATAGGATGAACGATATTATTGACGCATATAAAAAGGGTTATGGTGCTGAGCAGCTCTCGCTGTTTTAAATATCTTGTCGTATCATATGGAGGGTTGAGATGAAGTATTCGGCGGACTTGGGAAAGCTTAAACTTGAAGAATATCAAGAGTTATTGAAAAGCCAAAATCTTCTTCCAGGGAGAAAGCTGCTTCAACTGAATTTGGATGCTACTTTTTTCAAAATTAAAGACGCAGAAATTAATAACTTGGATGAACTGGCTAAGGCAATCTCAGCTCCATCAAAGCTTAAGGCTTTCTCCAAGAAAGCGGAAATAGCCGAAAAATACCTAGTGCTTCTCAAGCGCGAACTAGGTTCTTTGCAACCGAAACCGATAAGTCTGAAGGATTTCTCGAGAATTCCTGTTGACATCATTGAAGATCTCAACAAAACAGGTATTAAAACATCAAAGGATTTCTATGAATTGTTCACTTCATCTGACAACAGCAAACTGCTTATAGAAGCACATTCTCTTTCGGCAGACACGGCATACAAGCTATTCTGTCTTTGCTCTCTCTCAAGAATAAACGGTATCGGCGCTGCGGCAGCACAATGCTTTTATGATTCCGGATATCATTCAATTGACGATGTTGCTGGTGGGAACGCCTCAGAAATGCTAAACAGACTAAACTCCGCAAACGACCAAAGCAAGTATTATAAAGCTTCTCTCGGAACAAAAGACACGCAATTTTGCATTGATTACGCTAAAATGCAGAAACTACTCTTTTGATTTTTAATTTCGGCTTCACGCAACAGCGCTTCCGAATTTCGCTATATAAGAGGTATTAGAAATGGATAAAAAACTAAACATCGTCTACTTTTCAGGAACAGGTGGAACGGAAAGAGCGGCAAAATGCTTTGAATCTGAATTTAAATCAAAGGGCTATGAAACTAAGCTCTTTCACTTAAAGGGAACTGCCTGCTTTGGGTATAACGAAAAAGCTCCGCTCCTGCTCCTTTACCCCGTCTACGAGATGAACGCGCCTGCCCACGTTTACGACTGGCTGAACAGCATTGAGCCAGTGGACAATGTTCCTACTATGGTAATTTCCGTATCCGGAGGCGGAGAAACAACCCCAAATCTGTCCTGCAGAAAAGAAGCAATCTCTGTTCTTGAAAGCAAGGGTTACACTGTTACATATGAAAATATGCTCATAATGCCTTTAAACGTGTTTTTCCAGTTAAACCCACGAATCTCAAAGATTATTATAGAAGCACTTCCGGCAAAGGTTAAAGCTTTTGCCGAAGAGATAGACCTCGGGGTATCACGAAGAACGACACCAAAAGCATTCAACAAGCTCCTCACCCGTTATGGGCGTCTCGAAGGGTTGAAGGTGAAAACCTGCGGCAAATCTTTTATTATCAGCAATTCCTGCATAGGCTGTGGTTGGTGCGCGAAGCAATGTCCGACAGGCAATATTTCGATTTTAGACGAGAAGCCCAGCTTTGCCGATAAATGCAATTTCTGTCTAAGCTGCATATATGGGTGTTCCAAAAAGGCGATAATCCCAACGAAGAACAAATTTGCTGTTATTAAGCAGGGCTATAGTCTTAAAAAATTGGAAGAACAGCCCGCTATAAGCTACGAAGAAACAAAAACACTGACGAAAGGTTGGCTATACGGCAATTTCAAAAAGTATATCAGCGGTATATAATGTAAAAAAGTCCGGCTTTAAGCCGGACTTTTTTTATACCTGTTCAAATCTTACAAAATGTATTTTCAGTCCTTGTTTCCTTTGTATTCGTGGCCGTTTTCCGTTTGTGTCAGTGCAGCCTTTACAAGTCCAAGGAAAAGAGGATGCGCCCTGTTGGGACGGCTCTTAAATTCGGGATGGTACTGACAGCCAACGAAAAAGTCGTTTTGAGGCAGCTCAATTGTTTCCACAATTCTCTTATCGGGTGAAGTACCGCCGATTACAAGTCCTTTATCAACCATAAGCTCCCTGTATTCGTTGCTGAACTCATAACGATGGCGGTGTCTTTCATGAATCAGCTCGCTGTTGTAGCATTTGCTCATTATTGTTTCAGGCACAATCTGGCAGGGATATGAGCCAAGGCGCATAGTGCCGCCCTTATCCATCTCATCGTTCTGGTCGGGCATAAAGTCGATTACCTTATACTTAGTTTCACTATCAAATTCGCCGGAATTAGCACCTTTAAGTCCGCATACATTGCGGGCAAACTCGATTACGGCAATCTGCATTCCCAGACATATCCCAAAATAAGGGACATTATTTTCGCGCGCATATTTTGCAGCACAGATTTTGCCTTCGATTCCTCTGTTGCCAAAACCACCGGGGACGAGAATTCCGTCAACATCTGCAAAGGCGCTCTCGCAGGTGTCGCTTGAAATCGTTTCGCTGTCTACCCATTTAATTTTGACATGGGTTTGAAGCTCATATCCCGCATGGCGAAGAGCCTCGGCAACGGAGAGATACGCATCGTGCAGACGCACATATTTGCCGACTATTGCAATTGTAATTTCTCTGCTGCGGCTCTTAATGCGGTCAATCATCTCCCTCCACTCCTTCATGTTGGGAGCCGGGGCATTTATGTTGAGTTCACGGCATACAACGTCAGAAAAACCGTTTTTCTCAAGCATTAGCGGTGCCTCATACAACACCGGAATAGTCATATTTTCGATTACGCAATCAGCCTTCACATTGCAAAACATTGAAATTTTGCGGAAAATATCTTCTTCAAGCGGCTGGTCACAACGAAGGACAATAATGTTCGGATTAATGCCCATGCCTTGAAGCTCTTTGACCGAGTGCTGAGTGGGCTTTGATTTGTGCTCGTCCGAGCCGCGCAGGAACGGAACCAGCGTAACATGGATAAAGAGAGCGTTTTCACGTCCCTCTTCTAAAGCTATCTGGCGTATAGCTTCAAGAAAAGGTTGGCTTTCGATGTCGCCTGTTGTCCCGCCGACTTCGGTTATAACCACATCCGCATTTGTCTTTCTGCCTACACTGTATATGAATTGTTTGATTTCGTTGGTAATATGAGGGATAACCTGGACAGTTTCGCCCAAATATTCTCCCCTGCGTTCCTTATTAAGTACGTTCCAGTAAACCTTTCCTGTGGTAAGGTTCGAAAACTTGTTCAGATCCTCGTCGATGAAGCGCTCATAATGTCCAAGGTCAAGGTCAGTTTCTGCTCCATCCTCAGTGACATATACTTCTCCGTGCTGATATGGACTCATCGTACCAGGGTCGACATTTATATAAGGATCGAGCTTTTGTGCCGCGACCTTAAGTCCCCTTGCTTTAAGAAGTCTGCCCAGAGACGCGGCGGTAATGCCCTTGCCCAAGCCTGACACAACACCGCCGGTTACAAAAATGTACTTACTCATACTTTCTCCCTTTTCAAACAACACAAGCGGCCCCTCTCGCCGCCGTTGTTTGTATTTATTTTTTAGAAGTCCTTTATAATAAAAGGACTTCTCTATTTCCCATAAGTTTTCAGAATGTTTACAGCAATTTCGCCCTTTGGCAGCCGCATGTCCATTGCCTGTTTTTCAATGTAGTGGTGTGCCTGCTCCTCTGTCATTCCGAGTGATTCGATAAGCGCCCATTTTGCCCTATTGACAATTCGGATTTCACTCATCTTAGCGCTAAGACTTTTGTTTTTCTTATCCATGGTGCGAAGTCTTGCGCGGGTTGCATATGCGAGCGTCATGGCCGTGTACAAGGTCGTTTTATTAAGCGGCTTGGATATTGTCATAACGCCATAGCCTTCGACCTTACTGGCCACCTCTCCGTGGAGGTCGCTGGCAACAAGCAGAAGCACCGCCGCAGAGCTGTCCTGAACCAGATCCAAAGCGAAATCTGAGCCAAATTCATCTCCGAGCGGAGTGTTTATCACTATAATATCGTAATCAAAAGAAATAAGCGTACGCTTTGCCTCATTGCAGCTTGAAGCCGATACGATTGGGTTAAATGTGTTTGAAGGCAAAAGCTCATTGAATAAGTCAGTTATTTTTTGTGATGCAGATACAACTAACACGCTGTATTGCGCCCTGTCGCTTAACATTTCAGCCTCCCCCTTCGATGCGAATCAAGATTTCTCATCTCCCGCAGGAAACAAATTCTTTAATAATTTGAGGGGGGACATGTTTGCGAACAAACTCGCTGTCTTTTGCGGTTAAAGCCGCTTGCTTTAATGAATCGGGCAGCTTTTTATAGCTTGAAAGTTCCTTTTCCGACGCAGTGAAAAAGTTGAAGTCGGCCGAGGGCGGGGGTGTTAACCCACGCTCTATTCCGTCAAGCCCCGCATAAATGATAAGCGCATATGCCAGATACGGGTTTGCGTTGGCATCAGGCGAGCGAAGCTCAATTCGGTTTTGTCCTTTTCCTACTGCCGGAATGCGAATCAACTGCGAACGGTTTTCCGGAGACCAACTGATATACTGCGGAGCCTTGTGGCTTCCTAGACGCAGATACGACTGGCCCGTGGGGTTTAAAAAAAGTGTAATTTCGGAAATATGCTCCAAAATACCCGCCATAAATGGATAGAAACAGTCGCCGCCTTTAGGCATGTTTGGTGATACGTTAATGTGCATCCCGCTGCCAGCAGCATTAGCGATTGGCTTTGGGTCGAAGCATGCGCTCAAGCCATTTCTTGCAGCAACGGTTTTTACCACCATTTTAAAGGTCACTGAGTTATCTGCTGCCGAAAGTGCATCGCTGTAACGGAAATCGACCTCGTTTTGACCAGGTCCCTCTTCATGGTGAGACGCTTCGGGAGAAATGCCCATTTCTTCGAGAGTAAGGCAAATTTCGCGACGAACATTTTCGCCCAAGTCCTCGGGTGCTATATCCATGTATCCGGCATTGTCCATAGGTACGCCTGTTGCCACGCCGTTTTCGTCGTTTCTGAAAAGATAGAACTCATACTCCGTGCCGAAATAACAGTTAACGCCCTTGCTTGCCGCTTCGGCAACCGCTCTTCGAAGCAAGCCTCGGGAATCAAGTGGGAAAGCTTCTCCATTTGGCAGCTTGATGTCGCAGAACATACGAACCACTCTGCCGTGTGAGGGACGCCAAGGCAACACCGAAAGCGTTGTTGAATCCGGAATAAGGAACAAATCCGAATGGCTCTCTTCGCCAAAACCTGTAATGGCCGAAGCGTCAATTGATATGCCGTTATGGAATGCGCTTTCAAGTCCGCTTGCGGGAATTGAAACATTTTTTGGCGTGCCAAAAACATCACAAAACGCGAGGCGGATGAATTTCACATCCTCCTCATGAATATAATCGAGAACCTCATCTATGGAGTATAACATATTATTTTGCCTCCGTCTAGTTCATAACGTAAAGCTGTTTATAAGGATTTGCGGAATTTGGCCATAAAACCTGAAAATTTTTGCTGTAAACCTCTGCTTCCAGTATTCCGAAGCTTTCACAGAATTCCTTGATAAATGGGGCAATTTCGGCAACATCTTCATCATCGGCGGTCCTAACACAGATTTGAGGAGTAATTTTTGCATTCAGCTCATTTGTACGAATAAAAATTTTTCCGCCATGCATCCCTGTTGCGCAAAAGCTGTCCAAAACTTCTTTGTCGTCATATCCCAGACCAAGCGCAATGATAAGTCCGCCGGCCTGATACTCGCCAAGAAAGCTTCCGCATTTTCCGCCGATTACCAAAACGGGACATTTTTCTTCATATGACTTCATGTGGATGCCGGCTCTGTATCCAACATCGCCGCGGACGAAGATTTTGCCGCCGCGCATTGCATAGCCGACTGCATCTCCACAGCTGCCATCGATTATAATTTTCCCGTCGTTCATGGTATCACCTGTTGCATCCTGAGCATTACCATTGACAAAAATGCTAGCGCCGTCTAGATAACAGCCCAGTGCATTTCCCGGGACTCCGTTAATCGTTATGGTTTTGTTCGAAGCTCCCGCACCGATGAAACGCTGACCGCAGCAGTTATCAAGCGTGATTTCCCCTTCGATGGGGAATATTTCTCTGTTAAGTATATCATATTTTTTGCTTGTGCAATCAATTTTCATTGGACTTCCCCCCTAATTTTTCGTCACGGTAGCTTTTTGTGAAAGCAATAAGTGAGGGTTCCTTGCAGACAAGCTCAAAATCAATGCAGGAAAGTGGCGTTTTTTCTCTTATAAGCGCGGTATAGATGCCCGCTTTGTCGACATTTCCAATTAAAATGTACCCGCGTAGAGTGTCGTTTGAATAAAACAGCTTTTTATAATTTTCGCCGTCCTTCATTTCGAATACTTCCCCCTCGTAGCTGCCTGCGGTGATAATGTGCAAGCCAAAGAAGCCTATTGCATTCATCGGCATCATTTTGTTTTCTGTAGTTTCGCCGCCCGCCATTGCAATGCCGGCTGTTTTTCCGCCGATATAAGCATTTGGAAGAATTGCGAGAATCCTATCGGTGTTGCAGGAGATGTCATGGCTGACGACGCAGTCTCCTGCCGAATAGACATCGGGAATAGAGGTTTCCATCTTCTCGGATACGATTATGCCTCTGTCAACTTTTCCGCCGGCATCCTTCACAAGGCTGACATTTGGTCTTACACCGACTGCGGTCACGAGTAAGTCAAAGCCAACACTTTCGCCGCTTGTGAGCTCCGCCTTATTATCGACAAAGCCTGCAACGGAGACATCAAGCTTAAATTCAATGCCTTGATTTTCAAGGTGTGTCTGAACGGTTTTTGCACCATCCTCGTCAAGTATGCTTGAAAGAATTCTCGGTGCAAGGTCAACAACCGTTATTTTTCCGACTCTCGCCAAAATACCCTCGGCACACTTAAGGCCAATAAGTCCCGCTCCCACAATCAAAACTCGTGCTTCGGGAAAAAGTGCAGCTTCCAATGCATCCGCGTCGTCAAGCGACATGAAGCAAAAGCGCTTTTCAACCGCTTCAAGCCCTGTCATTGGAGGAACGAATGGCGAAGAGCCGGTTGCTATCAAAAGCTTATCATACGAGATTCTTTTCCCGTCGTCAAGTCCGACAGCCTTACTTTCTCTATCAATTGCGGTAACGGTTTTCCCGAAAACGGTCGTGCAGTCATTATCGGCATAAAAGCTATCCGGCCTATATTTCATAAGCTGCCTGTCGGTTTTTCCCTGAAGCAGATATGAAATGAGCGGTCTTGAGTATGTGTGTTGCCTTTCGTTGCTGATGACCGTAATTTTTCCTTTTGCGTCAAGCTGACGAATGCCCTCAATGGCTCCGACGGCCGCCGCGGAATTTCCCACGATTACGTATTCCATCACATTCACCTCTCTTCAAAGACGATTGCTTTGTTTGGACAGCCCAGAACGCACTTGGGCGTTCCGCCGTTTTGGGTACAAAGCTCGCATTTCTGCATAACTCCGTGATCTGTGGGACTAATCGCACCGTAGGGGCAGGATAAAACACAGGTATAACAGCCCACGCACTTTTTCTTATCAATTGTAATTACGCCGTCAACCTTAGTCAGCGCGCCTGTAATGCAGTTGGTGACACAGAAGGGCTCGTCGCAGTGGCGGCACGACACGGCAAAGCAAACCTTGCCGTCTGTTTCCACCCGAATATTCGGGCGGATTTTGATGTTCATGAGCGCAGAAGCCATGTCCTTTTTCCCGGAATTGGCAAAAGCGCAGTTATACTCACAGAGGTGACAGCCAAGACACCATTCTTCGTTGACATATACACGTTTCATATTACTGTCCCTCCCCCGCGTGAGCTATTCCGAGAATGGACAGCTCTTTCTCGTTTAAGCCGACACCGCGGAGCATTAGTCTGTTACCTCTCAGAGCTTCGATGGAGTTTATGCCCATGCCACCCAAAAGCTCTTTAATTTCGTGCTCCCATGCGGTTAAAAGATTTACCAGACGGGGATAAGCGACATCTGGATTAAGTCTCTTGACAAGCTCGGGTCTCTGCGTTGCGATGCCCCAATTGCACTTGCCCGTCTGGCAGGTACGGCATAGGTGACAGCCCATTGCAAGCAATGCAGAGGTTGCAATGTAACAGGCATCCGCGCCAAGTGCGATAGCCTTGACCACATCGGCACTGCTTCTTATGCTTCCGCCGGCAACAAGCGAAACATTGTTGCGGATTCCCTCTTCGCGCAGTCTTGTGTCAACGCTTGCCAGAGCAAGCTCAATTGGTATTCCCACATTGTCACGAATACGCGTGGGTGCAGCTCCCGTACCGCCTCGGAAGCCGTCAATTGCGATAATATCCGCGCCGCTTCTTGCAATGCCGCTGGCAATTGCCGCAATATTGTGGACAGCTGCAACCTTGACAATGACAGGTTTTGTGTAGTTTGAAGCCTCTTTCAAGGAATAGACAAGCTGGCGCAAATCCTCAATCGAATAAATATCGTGGTGGGGCGCAGGTGAAATTGCGTCCGAGCCTTCGGGTATCATTCTTGTACGCGAAACATCTCCGACGATTTTTGCTCCGGGCAAATGTCCGCCGATGCCGGGCTTTGCACCCTGGCCCATCTTGATTTCAATTGCGGCGCCTGCCTCCAGATAGCCCTTGTGAACGCCGAATCGACCTGATGCGACCTGTACAATCGTGTTTTTGCCATATTGGTAAAAATCCTCATGCAAACCGCCCTCACCGGTGTTGTAATAGGTCCCCATCTCCGTTGCCGCTTGTGCCAAGCTTTTGTGGGCGTTGTAGCTGATTGAGCCGAAGCTCATCGCGGAGAACATAACAGGCAGGGCAAGCTCGAGCTGAGGAGACATCTCGGTTTTCATTGTTCCGTCTTCATTTCTCTCGATGAATTCGGGCTTTTTGCCGAGAAAGACCTTTGTTTCCATCGGTTCGCGCAGGGGGTCAATTGAAGGATTTGTAACCTGCGAGGCATTAATTAGGATTTTATCCCAATAAACAGGAAACGGCTCCGGATTCCCCATTGAGGAGAGCAGCACCGCTCCGCTTTCTGCCTGACGGTAGACCTCCTTAATGGTCTGTGCGCGCCAGTTAGCATTGGAGCGGAAAACCTGCTCGTTTTCACGGATTTTAAGAGCATGGGTGGGGCAAAGCGTGACGCAGCGCAGACAGTCGACACACTTGTCTTCGTCCGCGCGCATTATGCCGAGTTCCTCGTCGTAACTGTGGACTTCGTTTGCGCACTGACGCTCACAAACCCTGCACTTAATGCAGCGGCTTGGGTCGCGCAGTATTTCATAATCAGGGAAAAGAAGTGACGATGCCATTATTTGACCCCTCCTTCCAAATTAACAATAATAGCTTCTCCTCCGCGCGGCGACCAAATCCTGTCCGGATTCGGTTCCATAACACGGATAGCGCATTCCTCGCTTGCGAAATAGACCATGTCGTCCTTTTCCGCAGCTACCATCGAGCGCAGCTTCAGGCGGTCATTGAGT
Source organism: Oscillospiraceae bacterium (assembly GCA_018053145.1). Lineage (GTDB taxonomy): Bacteria > Bacillota > Clostridia > Oscillospirales > Oscillospiraceae > UBA2658. Next base: position 41,561 of record JAGPMA010000006.1, read on the forward strand.
GCCATAAGCCCGCCCTCATAGCCCAGAAGGATTGAAAACGGACCCGTAACCAGAAGACTGCCGAAGGTGTTTCGAAGGAAGCTCATTTTTTGTCTTTCCTCTTCAGGCAAGGTGTCGATAACCGACCAGAAGGGCGCCGCAACGACGGTTGCGGCCTCCTCAAGTGTCATTTTCTGTTTGCGAAGCAGGTAATCGAAGATATATGTGATTACCTCAGTGTCAGTTCGAAGTGTACAGGAATAACCAAACATCTCGATGAAACGGCGGTTTGCGTCATAGGAGGAAATTTCGCCGTTGTGGACAATTGAATAGTCGAGAAGAGCAAACGGGTGTGCTCCGCCCCACCATCCGGGAGTGTTGGTCGGATAGCGTCCGTGTGCAGTCCAGCTATAACCTTCATACTCATCAAGGCAATAGAACTCACCGACGTCCTCGGGATAGCCTACTGCTTTAAACACGCCCATGTTCTTGCCGCTTGAAAACACATAGCAGCCGTCGAGTTCCTTGTTGATTTTCAGAACAGTCCTTGCAACGTATTCCTTTTCATCAAGCTGGCTGTCCCTAAGGCGATTATGCGAAGGGGCAACAAAATAGCGCCAAATTAGCGGCTCATTTGTTATCTTCGGCGTCTTGCGAACGGGGATTTTTGACAGGTTAACAACCTCAAAAACCTTGTCAATAATCTTTTCGCACTCCTCACGACAGGTCATATTGTCATAAAAAATGTGCAGTGCATATAGGTCCTTGTACTGGGGGTAAATGCCGTAGCCCGCAAATCCACCGCCGAGGCCATTTGACCTCTCGTGCATTACGGTCATCGAATTAACGATTCTGTCACCGCATATTTTATTACCCTTTTTCGAAATCACCCCTGATATTGCACAGCCCGATGGAATCCTTATTTCGCCTTCTTTTTTTAGCATGGTCTCACATCCATAAATAAAAATACAAACAAAGGCGTCATTAATAATTGGTTACCCATTTAATGAACGCCTTTGTTCGTAAATAGACTATACAATAATGTAATATCCTTGTCAACTGAATTTTCGGCTGATTCGACTAAAAATGATGTTATTTTTCTATGAATCCTTCAGTTTTATGTGATTTGGGTCTTGACAATTTATTTTCATAGTGCTAAAGTAACGGCATGTAATGACGGCAAAGGCGCCGCAGAGTGCATTTCTGCGTGTCTTTGCCTCTTTTTTTATTTTTTTATTGAAATCTATAACCGTAAAGGAGAATGTAATATGAGTTCAGTAGCAGAAATATTCGGCTCAATGGTTTTTAACGATTCCGTTATGAAGGAAAGACTTCCCAAGGGAACATACACCGCCATGCAGAAGACGATTAAAGACGGAAAGCTGCTTGACATCGAAGTTGCAACTGTCGTTGCAAACGCGATGAAGGATTGGGCTATCGACAAGGGCGCAACCCACTTCACACATTGGTTCCAGCCGATGACAGGTATCACCGCTGAAAAGCACGACAGCTTTATTTCCCCCACAAATGACGGGAAGATAATTATGGAGTTTTCCGGCAAGGAGCTTGTCCGTGGCGAGCCCGATGCATCGAGCTTTCCCTCCGGCGGTCTTCGTGCAACCTTTGAGGCAAGAGGCTATACCGCTTGGGACCCAACCTCCTATGCTTTCATAAAAGATAACACCCTGTGCATCCCAACTGCTTTTTGCTCCTATACAGGAGAAGCACTGGACAAGAAAACACCTCTTCTTCGTTCAATGCAGGCAATCAACACTCAGGCAATGCGTGTTCTCAAGCTTTTCGGTAACGCGGACGTAACCTCAGTGAAGACAACTGTCGGTCCCGAGCAGGAATACTTCCTTATCGACAACGAGCTTTATGAGCAGCGCCGCGATTTAATCTATACCGGCCGTACCCTTTTCGGTTCAAGACCACCAAAAGGTCAAGAGCTTGAGGACCATTACTTCGGAAGCATCAAGCCCCGCGTAAAGGACTTCATGGACGAACTGGACGTTGAGCTGTGGAAGCTTGGAATTCTTGCAAAAACAGAACATAACGAGGTTGCTCCCGCTCAGCATGAGCTTGCTCCGATATTCACAACCACTAACATTGCCGTTGACCACAATCAGCTGACAATGGAAATTATGCAGAAGGTCGCAAAACGCCACGGACTTGTCTGCCTGCTTCACGAAAAGCCCTTCGCAGGCGTAAACGGCAGCGGCAAACACAACAACTGGTCAATCTCCACCAACACCGGCGTTAACCTTCTTGAGCCGGGAGATACTCCCTATGAAAATGCCCAGTTCCTGCTCTTCCTTTGCGCAACCATCAAGGCTGTTGACGATTATCAAGAGCTGCTCCGTCTTTCTGTAGCAACCGCCGGAAACGATCACCGTCTTGGCGCAAACGAAGCTCCTCCCGCAGTCATTTCCGTTTTCCTTGGCGACGAGCTTACGGAAATCCTCAACGCTATTGACAGCGGCAGCGCATATTCCGACCGCATAAAGGAGCAAATGACCATCGGCGTTGATGTTCTGCCCCACTTCCCAAAGGACACAACGGACAGAAACAGAACTTCTCCCTTCGCTTTCACCGGAAACAAGTTCGAATTCCGTATGCCCGGTTCCTCCGTGTCAATCTCTGGCCCGAACTTCGTTCTTAATACCGCTGTTGCCGAAGTGCTCAAGCAATTTGCCGATGAGCTCGAAGGTGTAAAGGACTTTACAGCTGCTCTCAACGAACTCATCAAGAAGACCATCAGCAATCATAAGCGCATCATCTTTAACGGCAACGGCTATGATGACGCTTGGATTATGGAAGCTCTCGAGAGAGGCCTGCCCAACCTCAAAACAACTCCGGACTGCCTGCCCAGCTTCCTTTCGGAAAAGAGTATCAAGCTTTTCACCTCGCACAATGTTCTTTCCGAAACCGAAATCAGGTCCCGTTATGAAATCGTAATGGAGAACTACTGCAAGGTCATCAACATTGAAGCACTCACCATGCTGGACATGGCAAAGAAAGACATCATGCCCGCTGTTTCAACCTATTCAAAGGTGCTTGCCGATACCGTTATAGCAAAGAAAGCCGTTGTCGTAACCACTGATTGCTGCACCTATGAGCTTGAAACGCTAAAAACTGTTTCACGCGCGGCAACAAATCTTTACAACAAGACAGCAGATCTCGACAAAGCACTTATCGATTCTAAAGAGATACTCGAAGCAACTGAGCTTGCTGTATATTACAAGGACCATGTAATTCCCGCAATGAGCGAGCTTCGCATTTCCGCAGATGAGCTTGAAACCATTACAGCCAAAGGCTACTGGCCTTTCCCGTCCTATGGCGATTTGCTCTTTAGCGTTAAGTAAAATCAATGATAAGCATAGTCCTTTCTAGGGCTTTCAAACATTTGTCCGAAATTGTGCGGTAAAGAATTAAATTTAACTTAACAAAGAAAAAACAATCCGGGGGCGGATTAAATACCGCCCCCAATATTTCTATTTTTGGAGGAAAATAAATATGTGCTCGATAATCGGCGCTGAGGATTTCGAAATTCCGCAGGGCGAGTTTGTGGAAGCCTTCCACAAAACAATAACTCGCGGACCTGACATGACCCGTTTGGTTGATACACCGGCCGGCAGACTTGGCTTTCACAGACTTGCCATCATGGACACTCATGAGAGCGGTATGCAGCCTTTTTCACTAAATGGCAATTATGTCGTTTGCAACGGTGAGATTTATGGGTTTCGAAATTTAAAGAAGGCTCTTTCCTCCGAGTACACCTTTAACAGCGAATCCGACTGTGAGATTCTGCTCCCTTTGTACGAGAAATACGGCTGCGAAATGTTCAAAATGTTGGACGCCGAGTTCGCGCTGATAATATACGATGACAAGAAAAAATCCTTTATCGCCGCACGCGACCCCATAGGAATCAGGCCTCTATTTTACGGCAAGGGCAAGCACGGTGAAATGATATTTGCCTCCGAGGCAAAAAACATCATCGGCCTTTCGGACGACATCAGGCCCTTCCCTCCCGGGTATTACTATGCTGATGGAGAATTCGTGTGCTACTGTGATATTGCCGAGCGTACGGCTTACGTTTCGGACGATTTGGAAACCGTTTGCACAAACATTCGCCACAAGCTGTCGATGGGCGTTGCAAAACGTCTCGACTCTGACGTGCCAGTCGGTTTTCTGCTCTCGGGTGGGCTTGACAGCTCTCTTGTCTGCGCCATTGCCACAAAGCTTTTAAACCGTCCTATACGCACCTTTGCAATCGGTATGGAAACGGACGCAATAGACCTCAAATACGCAAAGCAGGTTGCCGATTTTATCCACAGCGAGCATCAAGAAATCATCATTAACCGCGATGACGTTATCTCGTCGCTTGAAACCGTTGTCTCGCTTCTCGGTACTTACGATATTACAACAATCCGCGCAAGCATGGGGATGTATCTCATCTGCAAGGCAATCCACGAGCAGACCGATATCCGCGTTCTGCTCACGGGAGAGATTTCCGACGAGATATTCGGCTACAAATACACGGATTTCGCACCGAACGCCGAGGCCTTCCAGCTCGAGGCAGAAAAGCGTTTGCGCGAGCTTTATATGTATGACGTCCTTCGCGCCGACAGAAGCATTTCCGCGAACTCCCTTGAAGCGCGCGTACCTTTCGGCGACCTTGAGTTTGTCAAATATGTCATGAGTGTTCCGCCCGAGATGAAGATGAACAGCTACAAAATGGGCAAATATCTGCTCCGTCATGCCTTCGAGGGCGGAGATTACCTGCCCGAGAACATCCTTTGGCGTGATAAGGCGGCGTTTTCCGATGCTGTCGGGCATTCTTTGGTGGAGGACATCAAGGAATATGCCGAAAGCATCTATTCGGACGCGGATTTTGCCGAAAAGTGTGCAAAGTACGACTTTGCCCGACCCTTCACGAAGGAATCGCTCTTATATCGCGAGCTTTTCGAAAAGTACTATCCTGGCCAAGCGAAGATGGTTGATGATTTCTGGATGCCTAACAAAAGCTGGGAGGGCTGCAATGTCAACGACCCCTCCGCTCGAGTACTTTCCAACTACGGAGCAAGCGGGAAATAAGCCCGCTTTGCCGACAAGTCTCTTGCAGCTAAACAACTTTATGGCTATGCCCTCAAAACAGGGCATAGCCATTTATGTTTTCTTGTTTAAATATATCGACTTGTAAAAATATTGATTTCATGATTTAATTATAAATGAGAGCAATTTGTCCGAAAATACTATTAAAAATCACTTGCAACGACAGCATTACAAGGGAGGGACCTCATGGCACTTAAGTTTTTTTCAAAGGAAAAAGCAATCATCAGTCCGGTGGCTCAGGATAATGCTTCCGCCTTTTCTCCTGAGAATGTAAACTCGCCTATATCCGCCCCCGAGGAAAGTGCTTCCGGTGCCTCTCAAATGCCGATGGAAATCTTGGCAATAACGCTTGGCATCGAGGGCTTGGCAAGAAATGAAGCAGGTTTTTTTATTCCTAACCAATCTGATGAAGAAGCTAGGTTCATAAATATTCTCAACGAGAAGTGCAATGCTTTGCTCAAACAGATAAGCGCCTCGGCAGAAAACGCAGTTAACGAAGAAAACGAAAGCACAGCGGCAGAAGCGCCTGTGCCTCTGGTTCTCGACATGCAATTAGAGACATTTATCACCCGCGACCAGCTGACTGCCTACGCCTGCATAATCCCCCCCATAGGAAATGGAAAAAGCTTAAGCTTTGAGGAATTAAAAGAAGAAGCGAAGCGGGCAGGTATAATATACGGCGTAAACGACAATTTGCTTAAAGAGCTAAGCGAAAACGGTTCAATGCTCAGGGTCTTCACTATCGCGCAGGGCAAGCGTGCGCGCAATGGGGAAGACGGCAGCATCGTCGAGCTCTTCCCAAGAGAAAAGAAAATTACTTTTGAAGCGAATGACCAAGATATGGTTGATTACAAAAACCTTAACTGGCTTCAGCCTGTTCATTCAGGTGATCCGATTTGCACAATCATTCCTCCCGTTCCCGGGGAAGACGGCATCGACGTCAAGGGTATAGCAATAAAAGCTCGGGAAGTGAAAGTTCCAAAAGCACCGGCAGGGCTTAATACCGTTGAAAACGCAGATCATACAGCCCTTATTGCCGCCTGTGACGGTCAGTTAGTTTTCTCCGGTGGCTGCTTTAAGGTTGAGCAGATGATTAAAATTGACGCCGATGTGGACAGCTCAATTGGCAATTTGGATGTCATCGGCTCTATCACCGTTTTTGGAAGTGTGTTCGATGGCTTCACTCTGAAAGCCACCGGAGACATTATTGTAAAAGGAATTGTTGAAGGCGCCACCCTGACAGCCGGAGGAAACATTCAGATATTCCAGGGCATAAACGGAAGCTACAAGGGAAGGCTCGAAGCCGGTGGGAACGTAACCAGCAAGTATCTTGAAAACTGTTTTGTCAGCGCCGGCGGAACAATAAAGTCAGATAGCATACTCAACAGTACGGTTATCAGCAGTGATAAGGTTGTAGTTGTTTCCGGAAAAGGCATTATAATCGGAAGTGCGATTGTCGCCTTTAAGGGAGTTGAAGCAAAGATAATCGGAAACGATCAAAACATATTATCAAGCATAACAATCGGCACAGACCCAAAGCTTTACGAGGAATTGCGAACACTCAAAACTGAAGTTTACGACTTAAAACGCAAATCCGAAGCCAACGAAAAGAATATTCAGTATTTATTGGCTCAAGAGAGCTTGACCGCCGAGTATCAGCAGCTTCTTAACAAGCTAAAACTCGACCAGACAGTTTTCAACATGAATATCTCTAAAAAATCAACTCGTATTTCCGCCATTGAAGCTGAGCTCAAAGGCGGAGAAAACTGCCAAATTGTTGTTAACCAGCTAAATCCGCCTGTTAAAGTTGCAATCGAAGGCTCTCAGCTATCAATCGCCAACGAGGCACGTATGTGCCGAATTTTTAAGTCCGAGGGTGAAATTGTTATAGGTTCAAAATAATATTAAGAAAAAATACTGAAGAAATTCACGGAACATAAACTTTGCTAATAATTAATAAGCAGCGCTGTACAGACAGCGCTGCTTATTGATTCAGTTTTTCAACAATAGCGAAAGGCTAAGCTTGGCGCGAGCGTATTGCTAATTTGTCGCCGTTTTCGTGTTAGCTATTACTGCATTGATTTCTGCTTGCTTATTCCGTTATTATCCTTTGATTGCTTGTTTTACATTCATATTAGCTCTCTGCTTTTTAAACTGAGTAAAATAATAGAATATTGGCACAATAAACAGGTAGCAGGCGCAAAGTATACTCGATGTGGGTGCGGAAATCGCGGCGAGCGGAACTGCTCCTGCTATAGACCACGGGATAAGCGGCGAGATTATAACCGCCGAGTTTTCCAGTGAGAGCATTTTGTCGTCCTTCGTGTCCATCGTGTCACCACAGAGCTGATGCGTCAGCATAATGGCAAGAGTTTGGTTGCAGCTAATCATAGTGGTGAAAATAGAGGTCAGAATGTAAGCTCCGAAAGGGTTAATCTTTCTCGCAAGAGCATGAATGTATTTATTAATTCCCGAAAGTAAGCCTGTTCCTTCAAAAATCCCAGAATATGAGGAGGATAGAATAACGATTGCCGCCGGCTTAAGCATCGATAAGATTCCGCCGCCGTTAAGCATCGCGCCAAGCTCTTTGTCTGAAGAATTAAACCCAAGCGCAAGAATCTTTAGCATCGGCAAAAAACCTGTCCCCTGCACCGTTACGCATATCACTGCTCCGCACAAAATGCTGACCGCCACGGTAATCTTTACACTGACCTTAAAAGCCGACAGCACTATAATAAGCGCTGCAGGAATAACGGTTACCCATATGAGGTTAAAATGCTCGGCGAACATGCTTACCGCATTTGCAGAGGTCCCGTTCGTTTTCATTGTGAAGCCTGCGGCAAGATAAATCAAGCAGGCTATAACAAAAGGCACAATTGATGATTTAATCATCAGATGTACGTTTCTAAAAATATTCGTTTCCGTAAGCTCGCTAACGAGGAGAGCACTTGTGGACATGGGCGAGTTCCGGTCACCGAAAAAGCCGCCCGCAAGCACCGCGCCTCCTGTCCAAACAGGGCTGATGCCCATAGTGTTGCCCATCATCATGCATATAACGCCCATAGTAGCCGCCGTACCGAAAGATGTTCCCATAAGCATCGATATGCAGCCGCATAAAATGAAGGTTGCCAGCACAAAGGTCTGTGGCAAAATAAGCTTCGATGCATAATAGATAATATACGGAATGGTGCCTCCGGCACGCCAGATAGCCGTGAGCGCGCCTATCATTACAAAAACGAAGGTTATGTTTTTAACCGTCTTTATTCCCTTTAAGGACATTTTAAGCATCTGCTTGAAGCTGTGCTTTCGGATTAATCCGTATGTAAAAAACAAAGCCAGTCCGAAAAACAACGCATAAAATATCGACAAATCAAGCCCAACGCAGGTAAGCAGTCCCGCTATAAAGAGCCCAAGTATTACAGTTTCCAGCATTGCTTTCCCACCGACCTTTATGATATATAGAAAACATCTTACCACCGCAAATCAGAATGTCAACAAACTTCTCCCCTTTTTGTACAATCTGCCTCTTGCAAGCTTTGCTTTATAGCGCCGTTTTGCCTTTTACATCATTTTCTATTGGCAAACACATATCTAAGGTATTGACAATCGTCGAGCGCAACTGTACAATCTAACTTGAACATTTGAATAATATAATGTCTTCAGGGCAGGGTGAAATTCCCGATTGGCGGTAAAGTCCGCGAGCGCGAAAGCGCAAGATTTGGTGTAACTCCAAAACCAACAGTATAGTCTGGATGGAAGAAGATGTGTTAAAATAGCTGAGCATCATTTTACTCGGCGTAGCTACGCACCCTCAAGTAGTTTTAACACCTGAAAGACAGCGGTTTTTCGGGTGTTACATTATTTTAGGAGTGTTATAAATTATGAAAACCCCAGCAAATTCTTCAGCCAAAGGTCAACCCTTAACGCACAAAATGACAGTAACTGCAATGCTTTCCGCAATTGCGGCAGCCCTAATGTTCTTGGAATTCAGCGTTCCGCTCATCCCGTCTTTCGTTAAACTCGACATTTCCGATCTTCCCGCACTGCTTGCGACCTTCAGTCTGGGACCTGTTTACGGAGTTGCTGTATGCCTAATCAAGAACATTATCAGTCTAACGCATTCCACATCTTCGGGCGTTGGAGAGCTTTGCAATTTTCTCCTCGGTGCCGTTTTCGTGTTTTCAACCGGTTTGGTCTATAACAAGATGAAAAATCGCAAGGGCGCACTTATCGGCTCCCTTATCGGCGCTTTTGTGATGGCAGCCTTAAGCCTTCCAATCAACTACTACATCACATATCCTTTCTACGAAAACTTCATGCCAATAGAGGCTATAATCGATGCGTATCAGTTGATATATTCAGGTGTTAATAACCTGTGGGATTGTCTTCTGATTTTCAACGCTCCCTTTACCTTCGTAAAAGGTTTGATTGATGTTGGACTCACTTTCTTGATTTACAAGCGACTCTCACCAATTCTGCACAAATAATTTGCGAGTATTAATTAAAATGAAAATTTTCTCTTGAAATACTTTCTTACTTGTGTTATTATTTGCTTTGCAACTGTAACTATTATAGAGGGCTTCCCTCTTTTCCATTGAAAGGACAGAAAAATCATGACAACTGCTCTCACAATAATTCAACTCGTAACCTGCCTGTTTCTAATTTGCGTTGTTCTTCTCCAATCCGGCAAGCGTTCCGGTCTTTCCGGTGCCATTTCCGGTGCTGCGGACACCTTTCTAACACACTCAAAGGCTGTCACACTGGACGCAAAGCTTGCTAAAATGACAAAATGGGTTGGCCTTGCTTTTGTTGTTCTCACTCTTGTCCTTAACCTTCTGCCCGCAAGCCTTGCTTAATAAGCAAAACACGAATATTTATAAAATCGGCGGTGAACTTCACCGCCGATTTATTTGTTTAGAAAAGGTCTTATGCATAGCACGGGGTGCTTTTTATGCAAACAAAACAGATGCTGCAATAATTTTGCAGCATCTGTCACTAAATATAATTTATCGCTCGTCTATGGGTATATACCCCTCTTGCTCAAACGCCGCGCGATAAGCCGGACGGATAATTTTGTTGCAGGAGATAACCTCTTCAATGCGATGCGCACACCAGCCGGCAATTCGTGCAATGGCGAATAGTGGGGTGAACAAATCCTCCGGAATTCCGAGCATTTGATAAACGAGTCCGGAATACATATCAACATTCGCGCAGATTGGAACACTGAGCTTTTTGCGCTCCATAATGATTGGAATGCCCAAGCGCTCAACATTCTGCATGAGCTTAAACTGTTCCGAATAGCCCTTTTTCTCAGCCATCTCGCCTGCGTACTTTTTCAAAATCTCTGCTCGGGGGTCGGACAAGGTGTATACAGCGTGTCCCAAACCATATATTTTTTTGGAACCGTCACCCGCAGTGCCGTCGACAAGCTTTTCCAGATATGCGGTGAGCTCATCATCGTCGTTATAGTCGTGTACATTGTCGCAAATGTATCTGAACATCTCCATAACCTTTGCGTTGGCTCCGCCGTGAAGCGGTCCCTTGAGGGAGTTAACCGCAGCAGAAATCGAACTGTATGTGTCCGTTCCGGTGGAGGAGAGAACACGGCAGGCAAATGCGGAGTTGTTTCCGCCGCCATGCTCTGCATGGAGAATTAGCATGAGGTCGAGCAGGTGCGCTTCCTCGGGTGTATACGATTTGTCCTTACGCAGCATGCGCAGGAAATTTTCCGAAACAGAAAGGTTCTCTCTTGGCACATGGAGATATAGCGATTTGCCGTCGAAATGATGGCGCTTAACGGCATAGGCATTAGCAACGATTACAGGAAAACGGCCGATAAGCTCAATTGACTGGCGTACAAGGTTTTCAATTGAGGTATCGTCAGGATTGTCATCATAGGAGTATAGCGCAAGCACGCTTCTGGAAAGCTTGTTCATAACATTTTTGCTGGGGGCTTTGAGTATCATGTCCTCAGTAAAGTTCTGAGGCAGCATTCTCGCGCGAGAAAGAATGGAATCGAAATGCTCAAACTGTTCCTTGTTCGGCAGACTTCCGATTAAAAGCAGATAGGCAACTTCCTCAAAGCCGAAGGTGCCGTTCTTTGTATGCTCGCTGATTATATCTTCAACATCGATACCGCGATAATAGAGCTTTCCGGGAATGGGTACTCGTCCGGCGTCCTGCATGTAGTAACCCTGAACACTGCCAATACGGGTAACACCGGCCATAACGCCTGTTCCGTCTTCATTTCGAAGACCTCTTTTAATCATGTGGTTCTTATATTGGTCGCTGTCAATAGTATAGGCAGCGCGTATATCACCATATAGATTGGCTGCATAATCTTTGATTATGTCATTTGAAAATTCCAAACACAGTCCCTCCTTTTACGCTCATTTTATCCGATATCGTACATTATACACACGGAAAAACTGTTATGCAAGTTGTATTTGTCGAATTATTCATAATGCAACAGAACAAGATTTTATTCTCTTAATTTTTAGGCGTTTTTGCAATTAATATAATCATTCTTGCAAACATCTTGTCAATTTAGCGATTTATTGTTATACTATTTAGCGTGAAATGAAGCAACGGTGAATAGTGTGATTTTCACACTATTCACCTAATTATACGCATGCCGCTCTCCCACAAGCGGCAACCGCAGCACATGCCATCAACCTCCATTCGCTTTGAGGTTTCAGTGTTTGATTTGTGCGCGGAGCGAATGGAGGTCACTTATGATTAAACTGTTCAAAAACGGAATTTTTCTAAAAAACGGCGTACCTAACGAGGATATTTCAGGTTCCGAAGATCTTGAATCGGCACGTAAAAAAACCATTGCCTTCGGCATACTCGAAAAGCACAATCTTTCAAAGAATACCGAAAACCTGAAGCTCAAGTTTGACAGTCTGATTTCCCACGACATTACCTATGTCGGCATCATTCAAACCGCCAAGGGCAGTGGGCTTGAGCGCTTTCCCGTCCCCTATGTAATGACTAACTGCCACAACAGCCTTTGCGCCGTTGGCGGCACAATCAACGAGGACGATCACGTTTTCGGGCTTTCCGCCGCAAAAAAGTATGGCGGCATATATGTCCCCGCAAATGTCGCAGTCATCCACCAATACGCACGCGAAATGATGTCTGGCGGCGGACGTATGATTCTCGGAAGCGACAGCCACACGCGTTACGGTGCGTTGGGCACAATGGGCATTGGCGAGGGCGGTCCGGAAATCGTTAAACAGCTTCTTTCAAACACCTATGACCTTAAACTTCCCGAGGTGGTGCTGGTGTATATCACTGGCAAACCCAACCACGGTGTTGGCCCGCACGATGTTGCAATCGCTCTGTGCGGCGCTGTCTACGACAACGGCTTTGTAAAGAACAAGGTTCTGGAGTTTGTCGGCCCCGGAATCAAAAATCTGCCTATGGATTTTCGCATCGGCATCGACGTTATGACCACGGAAACTGCCTGCCTCAGCTCTGTCTGGGCAACAGACAGAGCTGTTGAGGAATATTTTGCCGCACACGGCAGAGCCGAGGACTACAAAGGCCTTGAACCGCAGGACGGTGCTTATTACGATTCGATGATAGAGCTTGACCTCGGAACGATTGAGCCGATGGCGGCACTCCCCTTCCACCCTTCCAAGGCTTATTCCATCCGTGAGCTTCAGTCAAACGCCGCAGATATCCTGCGTCAAATTGAGATTGACGCCGAAAAGTCGCTTTCCTGCGGAGTTAAGCTAAGCCTGACAGATAAGCTCATTGACGGCAAAATCGTCGTCGACCAAGGCATAATTGCCGGCTGTGCAGGCGGTATGTACGACAACATTGCGGAGGCAGCGGCTATCCTTAACGGTTATTCCGTGGGTGATAGTTACTTCTCCCTTTCCGTTTATCCGCCCAGCATACCGGTTAATCTTGAACTGATTAAAAGCGGTATTCAGCAGAGTTTAATGGAAAGCGGAGCGCTTTTCAAGCCCTGCTTCTGCGGGCCCTGCTTCGGTGCGGGCGATGTCCCCTCAAATAACGCCCTGTCAATTCGCCACACCACAAGGAATTTCCCAAACCGAGAGGGCTCAAAGCCCTCCGATGGTCAGATATCCTCTGTTATGCTCATGGACGCACGTTCGATTGCCGCAACAGCACGTAACAAGGGCGTTTTAACTAGTGCTTCGGAGCTAGACTACCAGGAGCCCAAAAGGCAGGGCTATAGCTTTGACAAGGCTGTCTACGAAAAGCGTGTTTATTTTGGCTTCGGCAAGGCGGAGGATAAGGAAGCGCTCAAAATGGGTCCTAACATCGCCGAATGGCCGAAGATACCCGCTCTCGCCGATAATGCACTGATTAAGCTTGCCTGTGTTATACACGACCCGGTAACCACAACCGACGAGCTTATCCCCTCGGGTGAAACCTCGTCCTACCGCTCAAATCCGATGAAGCTCGCCTCGTTTACGCTTTCGCGCCGCGACCCGAGCTATGTCGGAAAAGCTCAAGCCGTAGCCGAGCTTGAAAAGAGCCGTGGGGAGGGAAATTACCCCGACGAGCTTGTCACGCTTATGAAAAAGCTTGACCTTCCCATTGAAGCACTAGAAGACACTGCAGTTTCAAGCGCTATTTTTGCCACCAAGCCCGGGGACGGCTCTGCGCGTGAGCAGGCGGCTTCCTGCCAACGCGTGCTCGGAGGTGGTGCGAACATTTGCTATGAATTTGCGACAAAGCGCTATCGCTCAAACTGCATTAACTGGGGTATACTTCCCTTTACAATCGACAAGGATACAAGCTTCGATTATGAGGATGGCGACTGGATTTTTGTCCCCGACATTAGAAAAGCGGTTGAAACCGGCGTCGAGAGCATCCCTGCAAAGGTTCATACAACTCACGGAAGCGCCGATATCACTCTGCAATTGAGCGGTCTAACCGCCGACGAAAAGGAAATCATTCTTAGCGGCTGCCTGATGAACTTTTACGCCGCTCACAAATAAGCTAACCCCACTAAAACCAAGATTGAGGAGTATACAGATGTCAAAGATACCAATGAACACCATCGTCGAGATGGACGGCGACGAGATGACTCGCATCCTTTGGAAAATGATTAAGGACGAGCTGCTCTCCCCCTTTATTGAGCTTAACACCGAGTATTACGACTTGGGACTTCCCAAGCGCGATGAAACCAACGACCAGATTACGGTTGACGCGGCAAATGCCATCAAAAAGCATCATGTCGGCGTTAAGTGCGCAACTATAACGCCTAACGCTCAGCGAGTTGAAGAATATAAGCTCAAGGAAATGTGGAAGAGTCCGAACGGTACTATTCGCGCAATTTTGGACGGAACGGTTTTCCGCGCCCCAATTATCACAGAGAGCGTAAAGCCCTATGTTCAGGGCTGGAAAAAACCAATTACCATCGCCCGTCACGCCTATGGCGATGTTTACAAGGCAACCGAATACCGCGTGCCCTCAAAGGGCAAGGCAGAGCTTGTTTTTAACGGAGAAAATGGCGAGAGCTTCCGTAAAACCATTTATGACTTTGAGTGCGCCGGAGTTTTGCAGGGACAGTACAACAAAGACAGCTCAATTGAATCCTTTGCCCACGCCTGCTTTGAATACGCTCTCGACACCAAGCAGGACCTTTGGTTTGCAACCAAGGACACGATTTCCAAGCAGTACGACCAGACCTTCAAGCTCATCTTTGCGGACATTTTCGAGAAGGAATACAAGGAGCGCTTCGAAAAAGCAAAAATCGAGTATTTCTATACCCTCATCGATGATGCTGTTGCCCGTGTAATCCGCTCAGAGGGCGGCTTTATCTGGGCGTGCAAGAACTATGACGGCGACGTGATGAGCGACATGGTTTCAACTGCATTCGGCTCCCTTGCGATGATGACAAGCGTTCTCATCTCCCCAGACGGCGACTACGAGTTTGAAGCGGCGCACGGCACCATCACCCAACATTACTACAAATATCTCAAGGGCGAGCACACAAGCTCGAACCCCATTGCAACGATTTTTGCGTGGTCAGGCGCCCTACGCAAGCGTGGCGAGCTGGACGGCAACACTCCGCTTGTCGATTTTGCGGGAAAGCTTGAAAAGGCCTGCCTTGACACCATCGAAAGTGGCATAATGACAGGCGACCTTGCTGTGCTTTGCAACAGAAGCGATGTAAAAAAGGTAAACAGTGCTGACTTTATCGCGGCAATAAGAGCAAATCTTGAAAAGCTGATATAAGTAAACAAAGCAAGAGAAGCTCTCCACCTCGGAGAGCTTCTCTTGCTTTTATACCAGTATTTTTTACCTGAATCTATCGTATACTTCGGAATCTTTCCGGTTTAGGTCGGTACTTAACGCCCGATACAACACCCATTGCTGCAAACATGGAGAATAGCGAAGACCCGCCATAGCTGAAAAACGGAAGCGTTAATCCGATTACGGGTGCAATTCCGATGCACATTCCGACATTCTCAAAGGTCTGAAACACCAGCCAACCTGCCACGCCGAAGCAGATTAGCATGCTCATTGTGTTACGCGATTTTACACCTACATATATACAACGGGCTATAATCGCCAGCAGCAGCAGAATGACAACAATACACGCAATCATTCCAAGCTCCTCGCCGATAGCGGAGAAAATAAAGTCGGTCTGCTTCGCTGGAAGCGCTCCCGACTGGGTCTGCCTTCCGTTAAAAAGTCCGGTGCCCGTAAGCTGGCCGCTTGCTAGGGCGATTTTGCTCTGATTGGACTGCCAGCGAATATCAAAGCCCTGTGGGTCGATTGTCATGTCATATGGGGATAGTATTCTGTCGCGATATCGCTGATTCAAAACGTGCGTCCAGAAAAACGGCGTAATCGCAGCCGCTGCTGCAAGCCCGATAACAAACCAATAAAAACGCACGCCTGCAACAAAAAGCATTATTATAAAGATAAATAGGAACACAAGTGCGCTTCCCATATCCCTTGAAACGACCACAATAAGTCCGATTACGAACCCGCAATGCAAAAGCATCTGCCCCATGGAAACCACGGAATTTAGGTTTTTGTAGTTTTTGAGGTAATTGATTTGCTTTGCCATAACGATAATAAACGGAATTTTAACAACCTCCGCCGGCTGAACCCCGACGAAGCCGAAGCGAAGCCATGCTCTGTTTCCGGTATCATCCGCATAGCCCAATGGTGAGAGCAGCAAAAGCGTAAGGAAAACTTCAAAAATAATCAGCGCTGCCCACTTATCTGCTATGATATCAATGTCAACAACGGTAAACAGTATATATAGCCCGATGCCTATGAAGAGCGAAGCAAGCTGGACTATAAGGAAACGCGTTGAGCCCAAGGACGATGATGCACTGGCAATAATAACAATTCCGAATATTGAACTGATAAGACACAAAATCAAAAGTGTCATATCGGCTCTTTTTATAAAATCCTTAATATAAGGCTTCAGTTTATTCAAGCGAACCTCCCATGCGCCGAGGCGCACAACTTTGGTTACATTCTCCCAACACGGGGACTGGTTATCGCACAAGGTCTCTGCTCACTGCTTATGAGGAGAACTCTTGTCCGTAGATTGTACCACTAAATATAATTTTGCGCAATCGTGAAATTTGTGCTATAATCTGATAAAGAATTCCCATTGGATAAACTGACAAGCGAGGTCTTATTTATGGGCGTCCACGACGGGCACAGGGAGAGAATGAAAAATAAGTTTTTGGAGCAGGGCCTTGACGTGTTTGACGACCACAACGTCCTTGAGCTTCTGCTTTTCTATTCAATGCCGCGAAAAGACACGAATCCCCTTGCGCATGAGCTTCTAAACAGCTTCGGAAGTCTTGAGGCAATTTTTGAAGCGCCGGCCGAAGAGCTTTCAAAAATAAAAGGTATCGGCGAGAACACCGTGACACTTTTAAAGCTGATTCCCGAGGCCAGTCGTCGCTATACTATCGACAAAAACCGGTTTGATAACATCCTGGATTCCTCCAAGAAGGCCGGCGAGTATCTTGTCGCAAGATTTATGTACGAACGTGACGAGGTTGTCTATGTCCTCTGTCTGGATGCAAAATGCAAGGTCATTTGCTGCAAGGAGCTTTTTCGTGGGGTGGCTAACTCCGCCGAAATCAGTGTTCGCAAAATAGCGGAGCTTGCTCTTGCCAAGAACGCCTCAAGCGTTATCATATCCCACAATCATACAAGCGGAATCGCTCTGCCGTCTATTGAGGACGAGCTGACAACCAAACGTATAAAAACCGCTCTTACTTCAATGGGAATAACCCTTGCAGACCATATCGTTGTCGCCGATGATGACTTTATTTCAATGGCAGACAGCGGGCTTTTACGCTGATTTATAAGCACAACATCGGCTGCCGTTTAACATTTTTCGATACATCGAAAGGTAAATTAATTGGCAGCCGATATTTTTTTGTGCATACCACTTGACACGATATACATCGTGTTGTATAGTATACTGCGAAAGGGGGTATTGCCATGGACACACAGCTAAAGCGCGGGGTGCTTGAAATATGCGTTCTTTCTGCCATGAGGAAGGAGGACGCTTACGGTTATAAGATAATTAAAGACCTATCGCCGTTTATGGAGGTATCCGAATCAACGCTCTATCCGATACTTAAGCGTCTGGAACAAAGCGGCTGCGTCACTGTATACTCTATTGAGCATAACGGCCGATTGCGAAAGTATTATCGAATAACAGAGACCGGTCACGAAAGAATCGGTGAGTTCTTAAGCGATTGGGACAGCGTTATGAGGGCATATCGCTTTATAAAGGGGGAAAAAAACAATGACGAAAATTGAGTATTTAAAACAGCTAAAACGCGCGTTAAAACCAATTGCGCGCGCTGAATGTCAAAAGTCGCTTGCCTATTTCAGTGAGGTAATCGACGATCGCATAGAGGAAGGGATTTCGGAGGAAGCCGCTGTTGCAGAGCTTGAAAGCATTGAGGCGGCAGCCGAACGAATAATCGCGGAGGCAAGCGCACAGGGTCAATTAAAACCGCGCCGCAGCGTCTGGGAAATCATATTGATTGTTTTGGGCTTCCCTGTCTGGTTTCCGCTTTTGCTTGCAATTGCAATCGTTGTACTTACTGTTTACGGCCTTGTGTGGATTATTATCGCCGCTATCTTCATCGTTTCTGCCGCCCTTGGCGTTAGCGGTATTGCGGGCGTGATTGGACTTTTCATGCTACTAGTGTCCAACACCGCTGCGGCCTTCGCGGTTCTGGGGATAGGTCTTGTATGTGCCGGACTCGGAGTTGCGATATTTGTACCCGCACTCTATATGGCAAAAGCCTACGCCGCGGCGACGCCCATAATGTGGAACAAACTCAAAAGCAGAAAGGTTGGCTAAACAATGAATAAAAACACAAAAACAACTCTAATCGTTGCGCTCTCACTTTTCGGTGCAGGCGTGCTGATTTGGCTGTGCGTATCGCTTGGCATCGGTTTTAACTTTTCAAAGCTCACCCCTGGCTTCCGCGCCGACGCCGACGGCACAATAAGCGACAGCACAAGCGTTAAGGCCGAACGCATCGAAAAGAACATCGAGGCAAACGGACAGAATATAAGCCTTAATGTCGGCTATGCGGATATAAGACTCGAAAAGTCCGCAGACGCCGATATACATATTTCCTACACGAACACCGAGGACAGTTACTTCGACCTTGAAAGCAATGATTCCAAAATCGTGCTGACTCAGCACCAGAACGGTCATTTCTTCTTTTTCAGTTTCTTTTCGAGCAGTGGAAGCGGAGAAGTAGTCGTCAGCATCCCTGATGAAAACATCGGTAATCTTGATGTTGATGTGGCTTCCGGTGAAGTTTCTGTTTCGGACATAAAGCTCTCGGGAGATTTCAAACTCGACACTGCCTCCGGCGATGTCAGCCTCGACAATTCGAAAATCGGAGAATTCTCAGCCAACAGTGCCTCCGGCAAAATATATCTTTCCGATGTTGATACCGATAACATCGACATCAACACTGCCTCCGGCGACATTTCGCTTTCTAAAATAAAAGGAAACATACCGGTTACACTTGATACCGTTTCTGCTGAGGTGTATATTGAAGACGTAGAAACAGAAGATTTAAGCATTGGAACTGTTTCGGGCAATATTACGCTTAAAGATGTTTTGGGCAAAACAGCCGGTTTATCAACCACCTCAGGCGGCGTTGAGCTTAACAGCGCAGATTTCCTCGAGATAAGGTTTAAAACCGTTTCGGGTGACATCAGCGGAGCAGTTGTCGGCTCCGCCGAGGACTACACCGTCTATACAAATACAATTTCGGGCTCAAACAGCCTGTCCGGTCACAGAGAGCATGGAAAGCGGACGCTGGATTTATCTTCAACATCCGGAAGCTTTGAAATACGCTTTGAAAAATAAGGAGGGCTCACTTTGCACAGGATATTTATTGTCGAGGATGACACGGTAATCGCAGAGGCCGTTAAGCGCCATATCAGCGCTTGGGGTTGCTCCGCACACTGTGCTGTAAACTTTGAAAATGTCCTGTCCGAGTTCGTGGATTATGACCCCCAGCTTGTGCTGATGGACATCTCACTCCCGTTTTTCAATGGCTATCACTGGTGTGCGGAGATACGGCGCGTTTCAAAAGTACCGATAATCTTCATTTCATCGGCGTCCAATAACATAAACATCGTTATGGCAGTCAATATGGGCGGCGATGATTTCATCGCAAAACCCTTCGACCTTGAAGTGCTGACCGCAAAGGTTCAGGCGCTTTTAAGGCGTGCCTATGACTTCACAGCGCCCACCAAGCTGCTTGAAAGCGGCGGCGCTGTTTTGAACATTGCCGATGCAACGCTCACCTATTCAGGTCAAAAAACCGAGCTGACAAAAAACGAATTTAAAATCCTGCAGCTGCTGTTCGAGAACAAAGGCAGCATAGTAACTCGTGATGAAATTATGACGCGCCTTTGGGAGAGCGACAGCTTTGTCGACGAAAACACGCTAACCGTAAACATCACTCGTCTGCGCCGCAGACTTGAGGCTGCAAATCTCACCGACTTCATTTCCACAAAAAAAGGTGTCGGCTACATGGTGGGTGAATAGCTATGGTCGGAAATTTTTTCCTTTCATATCTTAAGCGCCACTATAAAGTGATACTACTTTTTGCCCTCTTTGTGATTATTTTTACGGCGGTATTCTCGCTTTACAATCTGGAGGTCGAGGCCGTTTTTTATGCGGCGCTCCTGTGCCTATGCGTCGGCATAATCGCCTTCGGCTTTGGTCTGTGGCGCTATGTCGCTCGCCACAAAGTGCTCATGGAACTTATGCATAACATCGAAATCGGCATCGACGGCCTTCCCGAGCCGAACGGGAAAATCGAAGCGGACTATCAGGACATGGTTCGCAGGCTTTACGCTCAAAACCTTAAAATTCGCTGCGAGGCCGACAGCGCAAGCCGAGACACAGAGGATTACTACACGCTTTGGGTACACCAAATTAAAACACCAATTGCCGCAATGCGCCTTCTGCTGGCTGAGGACGGCAGCCCGAATAACAGCCTTCTACACGCCGAGCTGTTTAAAACGGAGCAGTATGTCGATATGGTTCTGCAATATGTCCGTCTTAGCAGCGATTCAAGCGACCTGCTTTTGAAAAAGCACGAGCTAGACGAAATAATAAAAGGCTCGCTGCGCAAGTATGCAAGGCTCTTCGCTCTGAAAAAGCTTGAGTTCTCTTTCACTGAAACGGAGATGACCGTTCTTACAGACGAAAAATGGCTGGCCTTTGTTATTGAACAGATTTTTTCAAACTCGCTAAAATACACAAATCGAGGAAAAATCAGCATTTATGCTGAGTATGACACTCTCGTTATTGAGGACACCGGCATCGGAATTCGTGCGGAGGATTTACCGCGCGTCTGCGAAAAGGGCTACACCGGCGCAAGCGGAAGAGCCGACAAAAAATCTTCCGGAATTGGTCTGTTTCTTTGCAAAAGCATACTGACAAAGCTTGGACACGGACTTAAGATTAGCTCAACCGTCGGGGTCGGAACTAAGGTCAAAATCGACCTTCACAATGAAAATGTAATTTTTGAATAGCTAATCTTACAAAAATGTAAGGTTGCAAGCCGAAATGTAAGTCAAAGAAATGGCAGACATTTCGGCTTTACGCTACAATAAAACCGTAAATGATACGCCAATTGCTTTCGCACATGCTCATCCGCAATTGAAGCGCAAAACCAACTACGGAGGCCAATTATGACACTGCTTGAAGTTAAAAACTTAAAAAAGACCTATGCGACACGTTTTGGAAACGTGAAGGTTCACGCTCTAACAAACGTGAATTTCACAGCCGAAAAAGGCGAATATATTGCAATTATGGGCGAAAGCGGTTCGGGTAAAACCACCCTTTTAAACATTCTTGCAACTCTTGACAAGCCCACGGGCGGAGAAGTTCTTCTAGATGGAAAGTCAACTCTCCAGATTCCCGAAAAGGACCTTGCTTCCTTCCGCCGCAACAACCTCGGCTTCGTTTTTCAAGACTTCAACCTTTTAGACACCTTCTCACTGCGCGACAACATTTATCTGCCTCTTGTTCTTGCCGGAATGGGTCATAAGGAAATGAGCGAGCGCATTATTCCGATTTCCTATAAGCTTGGCATTACGGACATTCTCGAAAAAATGCCCTACGAGATCTCCGGTGGTCAGAAGCAGCGTTGTGCAATTGCAAGGGCGCTGATAACCAATCCCCGTTTAATCCTTGCCGATGAGCCTACGGGTGCTCTGGATTCTCGCGCGGCAGACGCACTTCTCGAGGTCTTCAAGGGCATTAACGAAGGCGGTCAAACTGTTCTGATGGTCACTCACAGCGTTAAAGCCGCAAGTAACGCCGGCAGAGTTCTTTTCCTGCGCGACGGCGAGATTTTCCATCAGCTTTATCGCGGAGAGCGCTCGAATGAGGAGATGTTCGGCGTAATATCCGACACGCTGACTGCTATGGCAACGGGCGGTGACAGAAATGCGTAAGACCGCTTTTTATCCCAAGCTTGCTGTGCAGAACATAAGCCGAAACAAGCAGTTTTACCTGCCCTTCATTCTCACCTGCATAGCAACAACAGCGTTGTTTTACATCATGTGCTTTTTAACCTTCAACCAAGGCACAGCTAATATGCCGGGCACGGAGTATCTTTCCTTCATTCTTTCGCTCGGCTGCATAGTTATCGGGTTGTTTTCGGTGATATTCCTTTTTTATACCAACAGCTTCCTAATGAAGCGCCGTCAAAAGGAGCTTGGACTTTATAACATTCTCGGCATGGGAAAGGGCAACATCGCAAGCGTTCTGTTCTTCGAAACTCTTTTCGTGGCTGTGATTACACTCGTTTTCGGACTTGCTATCGGAATCCTGCTTTCAAAGCTCACGCTTTTATTGCTCTGTAAGCTGATTGGCTATGCCGTTCCTTACGGCTTTGAAATCTCAATTAAGGGCATCATATATTGTGTTTGTCTCTTCTGCGGAATTTTCCTGCTTATTCTTGTATCAAACCTCGTAAGAATAAAGCTATCCAACCCCATCGAGCTGCTTCACGGCGGAGCGGTCGGCGAGAAAGAGCCCAAAACGAAGTGGATTCTTGCCATACTCGGCGTGCTCACCCTTGGTGCCGGCTATTATATCGCAATTGTGACGGAAGCTCCCCTTCAGGCAATAATGCTTTTCTTTGTGGCTGTTGTTCTTGTCATCATCGGCACTTATCTTCTGTTCACGGCAAGCAGCATCGCTTTGCTTAAGCGCTTAAAAAGCAGTTCGAACTATTATTACAAAGCAAAACATTTTATTCCTGTTTCCGGAATGATTTACCGCATGAAGCAAAACGCGGTCGGTCTTGCTAACATCTGCATTCTGGCAACCATGGTTCTCGTCATGGTTTCGGGCACGGTTTGTCTGTACCTGGGAATAGACGGCGCGCTAAAAACCGCTTACCCCACCGATATTATCGTTGAAACGGTAAATCCCGCAGGCAACGCTCGTGAAAATATAAAGACCGCCATTGCAAATGCTGTTTCAGCAAAGGGTATGGCGATAGCGAACACAACCGACTTCTGTTATATTGACTTTGCAGCAACTCGAAAAGGAAGCGATTTTGGAAGCGAATACACCTCATATGTCAATCCGGATGATAACGCATATGTGTTTTTCCTTTCCGCCACAGAATATGAGCATTTTTCCGGCGAAAAGGTAACACTTGCCCCCAACGAAGCGCTCGCATTTGCGAAAGACTCGAAGATTGACGACAGCTTTGTTGTCTTTGGAAAGAGCTTCACAGTCGCTAAATGGCTAGAGAGCTTCCCCTCAGTTTCCCAGAAGGCCTCCGTTGTTTCCGAAAACTATTTCTTCGTTGTTTCCGACGAAACCTTCGCGGAAATCAACAACGCTTATCCCGAAAATGCCAGCACCTGGTATTATGGCTTTGACATTGGCGGAACAAGCGAACAGCAGATTTCCTGCCGAGATGCAATTGATGAAGCCATTGGAAACGCGCTTTTTTCAAGCGACGGAACGGATATGGGCAGCTTTACAAGCGCAAACGTATCCAGCCGCGCAGCCTACAAGGACGGGTTTTATTCAATGTATGGCGGCTTCCTGTTCCTCGGTCTGTTCCTTGGACTTGTCTTCATCATCGCAACAGTGCTTATCATCTACTACAAACAGCTCTCCGAGGGCTATGATGATAAAGAACGCTTTGAAATAATGCAAAAGGTCGGGCTCAGCCGTCCTGAGATTAAAAAGGCGATACACAGCCAAATTCTCGTTGTGTTTTTCCTGCCCCTCGGAATGGCGGTCGTTCACATAGCCTTTGCTTTCAAGATGATAACAAAGCTACTTTTGGTTTTTAACCTAACAGACGTCTCCCTCTTTGCCATCTGCACTCTGGGCACGGTAGCACTTTTCGCTCTCATCTATGGAATTGTGTATTTACTCACCGCAAAGGTTTATTATAAGCTTGTTAGCTAAGCTATCCCCCACTGTAAAACAATGCTCAGGCAGCCGTAATACAATGCGGCTGCCCAATTATTTGCCAATGTTTACAATTTTGTAACAACTGTCTTGCGTTTTAATGTAAAATAGCCTTGATGCGTATCATGTGTAATAGTACAGTTGAGGTGATTTAAAATGACTGCTGCTGCAAGGCCACAGAAACGGCGGAAAAAGCATGGATTCCGAGGGCTAATTGTTGTTGCAATAATTCTTTTTGCAGCTATCTATTTGATTAACTACATAGGGAAATATCCCAAAGACATGATTAATCTTTTCATGAGCAACCCCGAGGCGCGCGGTTTCGTAATTGATTATCCTTTTCACATCGACGACACTGATTTTGGCGTAATCGACAGCTCAGAGCTTTCAGACGGGATTCCGTCCTTTCGCCAATGGGACGAGCGCTGGGGCTACTATCCTTATGGCTCAGGTGTCCTTGGTATAACAGGCTGCGGGCCGACCTGCCTTTCGATGGTAGCCGTCGGGCTAACAGGAAACACCTCTGTCACTCCAGCCGCTGTTGCGAGCTATAGTGTTCAAAGCGGCTGTTATGTTGACGGAGTGGGAACCTCATGGGATTTGATGACGCTCGGCGCTCAAAGCTTTGGTTTGAGTTCTGTCGAGGTCGGACTTTCAGAGGACGAGATGGTGGCACAGCTCAACGAGAGGCACCCTCTAATAGCCAGTATGGGCCCCGGTGATTTTACAAGTAGCGGACACTTTATAGTAATCACCGGCTATTACGACGGCAAATTTTCCGTAAATGATCCCAACAGCAAAAAGCGAAGCGATGAGGGCTGGTATTACTCAACACTCGCTCCGCAAATCAGATGCCTCTGGGCCTTTTCGCTTATATAAAAAAGACTGTTCATTGGCTTTGCGCAATGAACAGTCTTTTTCTATTTTTCAGCTGTGTTAGCGGTGCTTTTGAAAGCCTCCAGCTCGTCATCAATTAGTTCAAAGAATTTTTCAATGCTTTCCCTGTCCTGCTGCGTACCGTATAGCCCAGCCCCCAAGGTCATTTTTCCCTTAAAGCTCGTCACCGAAATTTGGAAATGCGGACGATATTTTATTGATGCAAACATAACCGCATTCTCAATCGGCGAGTTCTCAAACACAAGCTTAGTCGAATCCAAAACCCCAATATTTGTCATGCTAATTTTTGGATTTTTCAAAACCCTTCTCATAATCCCATAAGCGTTGATTAAGGGAAGCTTGAAGCCCGCATCAAGCTTAATGAACGTATTCAGCCCAAGCTTGCCGGACTTTTTTTCTTTCATAACCGCACTCACTCGGTCGAGTGTTTCTCCAAATGACTCATTCGGCCTAACAATAGCTCTGACAATCGTCGTTGACGACAAATTTGTAAGAGAATAAAAGCTTTTATCCTTGAGATATCTGCGCATATCAATCATTATCGGAAGGGCAAGCTCCTCGCCTTTAACATCCAGCTTTTCCGCAAGCGCTCGAAAATAGGCGGCAAGAATCACATCGTTCACGGTTACGCTGTTCCTATGACAATAATTACAAATACACCGATACGTTTCCGGCGCTATTTCATGCGAGACAATTAAGGGGGCTTGCTCCTCCAATTTACTCAAAGGGAATTCCAAGCCCAATTTTTGATTGTTATCCTTCCGCCCGAAAAGCAGCAGCTCAATTCGTTCAATACAGCTCAGCTTATAAAAAACGCCCTTAAACCCCCTGTCACCATCGATTATGTAATCGGGCACGTAGCATGGGTTTTCCATTAGCTTTGAATAGATATCAGAATAAAGGTAGATACATTGCTTAAACCCCGCGGCATCACTGACCATGTGGTTTATTACCACCGAAAGTTCGTCCGTATTGGACTGTAGAAGACAAAACTTGATTTGCGGCCCAAGTGCCTCGTCAGTTT
>JAGPMA010000072.1 GCA_018053145.1 Oscillospiraceae bacterium
AGTATCATTTATAAGCTCATCCAAATTATTTAAAAAATATCTTCTGTTATATAGTCCAGTAAGTCCATCCTTATTAGATATTTCTTCTAGAGCTTTATTTGCAAGCTTTAAATCAGAAATTTTTTCTTGGATTGCTTGTTCTAGATATTCGTTAATATGCTGCTCTTTTTTTAGCAGATAGTCAGTTTTTATAGATATTTGAATATACCGGCTTGTAAGTTGGTGAACTCCTATAATAATTAAAATAATAAGAAAATTATGCCAACCAATAAAAGGATATAAGAGCACTAAAATAGGTAAAACAACAAGAATTTGGAATTTCTTTGAGTTTCCATAGTTATAAGGTAATGCCTTATATGATGTATCTGAAGATTGTATCTTTATAGGACGAATACTTCTAAAATATGAACCTAATGCAAATAAAGTACAGGTTAAAGTATATGAAGAGTCAATTAATGTATTAGCAATATATGTTTCTGTTAAGTCTAAATACGCATAGTAAAAATCTGTAAAAGTATAAATTAATATGCCCCAAAAAACAGTATTGAAGCTTCTCCACGGTGTCATAGGGATATCTTCTAAACCGTGGTGAAGTGGGCGGTATGTATCGGCAGGCAGTGAGTTTTCGCTGTCTGCCATTTACCGTTTATGCGACCTCTGTCGATGTAGTCTGTGAAGATTCTTCTGCCTGCGGTTCAATCACATTATCCAGCAGTCCAATATCCCGGTAGTATATATTGATTTCCTGCATGGCGGTGCGTGACCACTTTTCGCCACGCTCACCAACTTCCACTCGTTCAATAAAAAGGTGCAGGATTTCAGCTGTGAGTTCATTGATCTCGGTATACTGTTTCGCCTTATCGATAAAGGCACTCACATTGCTGACCGAATCTTTTAACCGTTCCAGATTACTTTCCTTTTTAGGGATGGTGATTTGGATTTCTTTTTGTTCTGCAAGGTAGTCATCACTAAGCTTTCGGAACACCTCGTTTGGGATTTTACCAAGGACATTGTCCTCATATAGCCTTTTGAATAAAGCGGTCAGCTCGGTATCTCTGCGTTTCAGCGACTCCAGCTCTCGTTCGGTTTGAGCAATCTCTCTGCGGATTTCGGCACCGTTTTTCTGAGTGATATGCTTGGCAAACAGAGTTTCATGCTGCCTTGCATAATGTGTTACCCTGCGAAGGTCATCCAGAATAATCTCAGCAAGCGGAGTTTCCCGAATGTAATGAGCCGAGCAATTTTCCTTGCCCTTTTTCTTGTAGGTAGAGCACATGAAATTATTCTTAACCGCATCCATAGTATGAGCTCGGTGGAGCACCATCGTTCCGCTGCAGTCCTTGCAATAGACAAGACCGGAGAAAATATTTTGCTCTGCCATATTAGCCCTGCGGCGTTTGTGCTTGCGGATATCCTGCACAATATCCCATGTGGTCTTATCAATGAGGGCTTCATGGGTATTTTCAATTCGTACCTGTTCATTTTCGGGACGCTCCATACGCTTCTTGTTTTTGTAGGACAAGGTTGTGTACTTGAGATTAATCGTATGACCGAGGTAAACTTCATTTTCAAGAATCTTTGCAATTGTGGTTTGTTGCCAGTTGCATGGCTCGGCAGGATTAAATCCGGTGATTTCAACTCCATTTTTCTTGTAATAGAAGTAGGCGGGGATTGGTATTCGTTCTTCTTTTAGCTGCTTTGCAATCTGACTGGGGCCTTTGCCACCCATACACAGAGAGAAAATGTGCTGTACGATAGGTGCGGTTTCTTCATCGGGAATGATTTTTCGCTTGGGGTCAGCAGGGTCTTTTTGATAGCCGAAGGGCGGTCTTGAGCCTACCCTTGCACCGCTTTCTGCCTTGATTCTTGCAGATGCTTTTCCCTTTTTACTACAGTCCTTGGCGTACCACTCGTTGATAATATTCTTGAATGGGGTAAATTCATTGTCACCATAGAGGCTGTCCACACCATCGTTCATTGCGATAAAGCGCACGCCGTAGCTGGGAAACACAATCTCCGTTAGTCTGCCGACCTCTAAATATTCCCTACCCAATCGGCTCATATCCTTAACGATGAGAGTTGCAACATCGCCGCTTTCTATCAGTGTCATAACCTCTTGGAATGCCGGTCTGTTAAAATTTGTGCCTGTTGCACCGTCATCGTAAAGGAATTTTACATTTTCAAAGTCGTTGTCCTTTGCGTACTTTTCAAGCATCAATCTCTGGTTTTGAATACTGTTGGAGTCTCCCTGACTGCCATCATCCTGACTTAATCTTGCGTATAAAATCGTATATTGTTCGTTTGCCTGTTTCATCTATAAGCTCCTTTCCGGCAAACCGAATACGGTAGTCACATCATACCGCAAGGGTCTGCACAAGTCTATTGAAAACCTCAAAGTCATTTCATTTTTGAATCGTTGTCGATCAGCTTGATCAACTGGTCTGTTGGAGTTGTCTTTGAGATTGACGGAAAGAATGACCGAACATAAAAATTCTTTCCATCCACTGTCATTTGCCGCTCGGTATGGTATCCATTTTCATTTTTATAGACAGCCCGATCCCTAAAAGCTGTGATAATCATATTATCTTGAACCAAAACCCTTGGCTCCGTTTCCATATAAAATCCTATATTTTTATTCATGATATTTCCTCCCTCTTTACAATGAATGGGTAAATTCCTGCTCCTGCTCACTCTGAAGCTTATGCCCCTGCGCCAACCTTTTTAAGGCTTCTCTCTGACGTTGCTTGCTGTCAGTCCAAATTTGCGGCGTCATAGGTGGCGGAACATTAACCGTGCTCTCCAAATTCTTACCCAATGATATGATGTCCTTTGCCAGATGTCCTGCCTGCTCCATCTGTCCCAGCCAGCCCTCCGGTGGCTCCGGTGTCAGCGGGTTAAAACCATGCTGGGCACGGTAAGCAAACAATCCTTCCAGATTCTCCTTAAGATAGGTGTCATCATGGAGGCTGCGGTCACGGCAGCTTTTGCCCTCCGGTGTGGTGAACAGAATATACTTGTGGTGGTCCCAGCGGACGGAATAGCCCTCATATTCCATGTTCTGAATAAAGCTGTCTTTGTCTACTGAATAAAGCAGAGCCTCTTCAATGGCCTTGACGAGCGTGAATTTCCAGCTCTCTCCACGCTCGGCGGCGCGGTATTCACCGGGGGTCAGCCTGCGCTTTTTCTTTCTGCCATCATAAGGTTCCAGTACGGAAAAACCGTGCGCCATACAAATTTCATCATTGACATGCCGCATTTCTTGGATGGAGGTGGGCGACAGATGAAGCTTTTTTCCATCCTTGAAGCTGACCGAATTAACAATAATATGGGAATGAATATTGTCTGTATCGTTGTGGGTGGCCACGACACACTCGTAATTGGGGAACAGCTTTTCCGCAAGCTCCCGTGCCATTTCATTGGCTTGCCATGGTGTAATTTTTTCTTCCTCCGAGAAGGACTGAACGAAATGATAGAAGCACACATCACCGGTTTTCTTGAATTTCTCCTTGGTGGTCATCATTTCAAGGTAGCTGGTGTAGGGCAAACAGTTGACACCGCTCTCTACTCTGCCACCCTCAAAGCCTACCTTATGTCTCTGAAGCACATAAGCAAGAGCACCCAGCATCCGGCCACAGGACTGCTTTTTGACTTTAATTCTTGTGAAAGTTGCCATCAGATCACCTCCAGCAGCTTTTTTAATTCGGAACAAATATCTCCGTAGGTATCGGCGAGTCTTTCAATCTGGCTGGGATAACTTCTGCCTTGGTGGGAGAGAATGGTCAGCTGATTGAGGTTCCTGCCCTGTGCCTTCAATTCAGAAAGCACTGGATCCAGACCATCAATAATGGTGATTTCTTTATTCAGGGCACAGGTGGTCAGGTAATCTGTGACGGTCATTTTTGCTCTTTTTGCCTGAGCCTTTATTTTTTTCAGGTCTGTTGAACTAACCCTGAATGCGTAGGTTTTATCCTTTTGTTTTTTCATGCAATGCTCCTTTTCTTGACTCGGGGTGTGGGGCAGCGCCCCGCCTAACAGTGGCCGGCGTATAGCCGGACGCTTTGCTTGCCCCTCCCAAAGGGAGGGCTTCCGTATCCGACACTCCATCACTCTTGCCTGTAGATTTGCTGTGTCCGCAAACGTTCTCGACATTTGCCTAATTTGTGGGATTTCTTTGCAATGGTACAACTACTACACCTCATCCTGCAAAAGCCCACACAGGGGCAAACAGGGGGTAACGGAGGGCGGATTGTCCATCCCTGACAGTGCTGACGGCAAAGACGGCAAGTTTTGAGGTCTTGATTCTACCGTCATATCGTCATTGCTGTCATAACAGAGAGAAAATTCTCTTCTATCAAAGGTGCGGTTTTCACTATAGCGGATATTATTTTGATTGAGATATGCCATGTGCTTAATAATTTTCTTTTTCAGTACTGCCGGACTACACTCTAATTTCAAGCTTTCAGCCAACTCGGTTGCTGTCCCTGTAAACGAGGTAGCAGATTTCATAAAGTCAGAAAGAAGAAATATTTCATCCGGAATAATAAGTTGTTCTATTTCAACAGGCGTCATCAACTCCCAGAGGAATGTTTCCTTGTTGAATTCCAAAAACAATTCCCTTTGTTCAATATCTCTGCCGGCGCAGATGAGGGTTGCGGTATTCTCCGTGCGCTTGTCTTTTTGCAAAACAAAATTGGTGTCCGCACCGCCTGCAATTCCTGTAGTACCGGAAATCATATTCAGTGGATCGGCATCGCTGGTTTTGCGCAGATGATGCACCAGCATAATGGCAAGCTTGTACTTGTCTGCAATTTGCTTGAGAGCATTGATGTCATCATAATCGGCGGCATAGGGATTTACATTTGCGGAAACAGTTTTGCGAACCTTTTGCAGTGTATCAATCACAATCATGCCTGTGCCGTGATGTTCTTTGATAAAATTCTCTATCTGATGTTCCAAACCGTTGCCGATGGCATCACTCATAATTGCAAAGTGCAATGTGGGTGGAGCTTCATCTGTGATCTCAAATAATCTGCTTTGGATTCTTGCAAAGCTATCTTCAAGACAGAGATACAAAACTTCGCTTTGCAGTGTTTCAAGTTCCCAGACCTTTTCACCCTTTGCAACTTGCAAGCAAATCCACAGTGCCAACCAGCTCTTTCCGATTTTCGGTGAACCTGCGAGGATATGCAAACCTTGGGGTAGCAAGCCGCTTACAATAAATTTCAGAGGTTCCATGGGTATGGTCATTAAAGTTTCCGCATCCATGGTTTCTAATTTCTTTGGCATTTCATAACCACCTCACTTTTCTTTTTGGTACTTTCATTGTAGAAAAGATTGTGGTATTCTTATATCGTGAATTAAAAGAATTTTATTTTAGATAAATCTATTCTTTGCAAGGAGGTACCGCATGGAGATTACATATCCTTTTGCTAAAGTCTTTACCGACAGTACCAATCAGCTGAATGTGTTTTTTCTTCACGATATCGAACATTCCACGTTTCAGCAGCTTGGCGATATTGGAACAGGCATTGTGGATTTTTGCGAGCTTGATTTATCACAGGTTCAGAAAAAAATACAGGCACTGCAAACCATAATGGTTCCCAATGCCTGTATGGAGGATATTAAGACCGAGTTTTACGAAGCGGTTGACTTACTGAAAGACAAGCACAACTATGCGCACTTTTTCCTAAACAGTGAAGTAGTGCGGACATTCTGGACATCTGATAAGTCCATAGAAGAACAGATGGGCTATCTGCTTTTTCTGTTCCAATACAATTTTGACCTGCAGAAAGTATACATCGAGGCACTGGAGTTTTGTTTGAACACACAGGTACTGACGGAATATTCCCTTTCGGAGCGGTATGTAATGTTCTGCAATCTGCATCCAAACTTTACGCAGCATATGCTCCGCTCCATGTATGGGATTGCCCCTATTGCGAACGGGTGCTTCGATACCAGCAAATTAATACAGGTTGATAATCCCGCAGAGGTGGATACAAAAAAGGTTCTGCAGAATATTCATAGGGATAGCGACTATGCTGTCAGTATGTGGCAGTATTTTGCCATCCAGAGCTTGGAGGAAATGCTCTATCTTGAATTAATGGAAATGGTTAAGCGGGGTATCCGGGTCAAGCGCTGTGCCTTATGCGACCGGTATTTTGTTCTGGCAGATAAACGCAGGCGGGATTACTGTGATAGGACTTATGGCGGCAAGCGTAGCTGCAAGCAAATAGGGGCGAAGAAGAGATTTAATCAGTCGATAGAGGATGATGCCTACTTGCGGGAGTTCCAGCGCATTTACAACCGGATGTATTCACGCTACTACCGCATGGATGCTTGGGAAAGTGAGCGCCAGACCAACAAACTGACAGGAGAACAGTTTAAGGCTTGGGTTTTGGCGGCATCTAAGGCGAGAGAAGAGTACAAAGCGGGTGCGATAAACGGCGAGGAATTTATTCAGAGAGTTTTTGAAAATACTGATAGTTAATATTGATATCACTACAGCTTCTGCCAAGCTCTGTGCACCTCATAAGGTCAGCCATTTTTTGATATCACCTTCACCGTCCACGAAAGTTCCACTGTTGCCTATGCTACTGGTTTGGTTAAACCTGAGAAAAGAAAGCTTTCACAAGTGATGAAGTGACACAGTATTGAGTGTGAGCAACTCGATATCCATGATGAGCACATAATGTGGGTCAAGCAACATTCTTCTTGCAATATTCTATAATTTGGTTGTATAAATTTCGCACTTGCGATATAATAAGATAAATTAATTATCAGTTAGGAGAAGCTAAAATGGATGGTATGACAGCGAAAGAAGCTGCTGAAAAATGGAGCATCTCTCCTCGCCAAGTGCAACTTTTATGTGCGAAAGGTCGGATACCCGGTGCGGTTCGTTTTGGAAGTGCCTGGGTGATTCCTTCTAATGCGGTAAAACCAAAAGACGGCCGTAGTGGAAAGCGCCGTGTGACATAATTTTATATAAATCTTGATTGCTATATTAATTACGGGCAATTGAAGACTCACAATGTCTCAGTAAGGAGTGAAAAAATCGTGTTGCAAATATATAAAGGCGAAGCCAATAGGTCACACGAAAACACTTTTTTTCGGTATTTCGCAACCAAGTTAGTGGCGCTATTTGAACGCAATAGCATGGATGGCGTTCTTTTTGGAATGCCTAAATCCCTAATCTGGGACGACTTGCAG
>JAGPMA010000036.1 GCA_018053145.1 Oscillospiraceae bacterium
TATGAACATACTTCTGGAGGGGCTGCCTTTCTCAAATGAAGTAAAGTCTGCTTTGCTAGGCGAGGAGAATGCCTTAAGGCTGCTGCTAAACTCAATAATTACCTGCGAGACTGCAAACTGGAACGAGGCAGTTAACCTCTATCCACTGAATATGCTTGGTTCGACTCGGTTTATGGAACTATACATGGACGCACTAAAATGGGCGAAGAAGCTCAATTATTAAAAAACGACACCTTCGAGCTTAACGGCCTTTTCAACACAATCTAAACCATACGCAAAAGCCTTTGCCGCTTGTTATTGAAAACAAGCGGCAAAGGTTTTTTTTATGCAAGTTGGCAGCTTCGTAGGGACTTGAAGCAACAGTATATTGGGAATGAAGGTTGAATATTTCTTCTACAAGGAGGCTTTCTTTACCCTTAAAAAGCAACAAAATATGTCAGTAGGCATCAATTAAGTCGTTACACCATTTTACAGACTTAACATAAGCATAGTTGATAGAAGCACAGCTTATACCATACTTTTCCGAAAAGCGCGTTACCTCGTCCCAGTTTGCGTGTTCATAGTTCTTGAAAAACACTAAAAGCTCAGAATAGGGTCCATCATCACACAAGAGAGAGTCACGAATCCTGTCGGCCATGGAGAGTTCATTTAGCATCTCCTCTTTTGTCTTATCAAGTGCGATGTGCAAAAGTGATAGCAGGCCAACCATAAATACATCTTTTGCATCCATTGGAGGCTTTAGGCTCGGGGCCAGCATTTCCCCCAAGCGCGCTCGAATCAAAGACATTCTCACTAATTCAAGCGGCTTTTCATTAGATATTCCTCTAAGTGCCAAAACAGAAATCCACTGTTTAAGGCTGTCTTCGCCCAAATATGTAACAGCCATGAGAATTGACGATACTCTGGTGCGTAAGCCAACAGACGCAGAATTCAGCAGCCTCAGCAACTTGTATGACAGCGCCACATCGGAAGAAATCACATCGCTGATTTTGTTGAAATCAACATAGTCGTCTGTGCTGGTCAGCTGCATCAAACGAAAATAATTCGTTTTCAGGGGTTCAATGTCTTTTTCTTTTCTCGTCAAAACAGGTTGGTTGAAATAATAGCCTTGAAACAGAGTAAAACCGCGCCGCCGCATTGTTTCAAAATCTTCGAAACTCGAAACATCTGCTGCGATGAAGGTTTTGGTTGGGTTGGCGGCAATTAGGCGCATTTGCTCGTTCCCACTCATCCCGTCAGGAGAAAACCGACAGTAATCAACCAAATCCAAAAGGCTCTGGTTCAGATTGTCGGAGTCAACATTTGACAGGGACAGCATGTAACCATAGGAACGAAGCTGCTTGAAAAGCTGCATTTTTTCTTCTGTACACTTATCTTGAGCGTTGATTTGAATAACAAATTTGCTCTTTGGCAAGTTTTTAAGTACAGCTTTATTAAACAGTTGTTTTGTGAAGGACACAAAATACTTTGTGCTATCTCTAATATCATTTAGTCCGAGTGCATCCAATGCGGGATCAATTTCGGCAAGGTTGAAAGTGTCGTCGTCCTCTTTTTCGTTTTTCCCGCTTTCCATCAGCTCATAGCCATAAGTGTTGCCGTTTTTAAGCAGAATGGGTTGCATGCTTATATATAAATCTTTAAACTTTTTTGAAGCATCGTATTTGTCTTCGAATAGAACTGCCCGATTACGTCCGTCACTTTTTGCCTTATATAGTGCAATGTCAGCCTTACGCAAAAGCTCCGTTAGGGTTTCACCATGAGCGGGATATAATGAAACGCCAATGCTAAGTGTACATTTGTCCTCGATGTTTGGCATCGTATACGAAAGGAGTGCTTTTTGAAGCATTTCTTGAAAATATGAACGAAAGACCGACTGACTTTCAAAACGACTTGGTTTTTCCTTACAGAACAGTACAAATTCATCGCCGCCAAGCCGATATAAATGGCCCTTGAAATCACTGTCAGCCTCAAAATGTGCCGTGATTCTTTTCAGCATATCATCGCCGGTGTTGTGACCATAATTATCATTTATGGCTTTGAAATTATCTAAATCGATTATTGCAATAATTCCGCAAGTTGTTTTGCTTTTAATTTCTTTTTCGCTTGCTTCAAAGTCTTCTTTCAGCTTTTGCCTGTTTGGAATCCCGGTTAGCTGATCGATATATGCAAGATTGTACATTTTAAGCTTTGCGCTGCGTTCGTCATCTACATCGCGCACGATATACGATGTTGCCGGCTTACCGTCTATCCAATCGATTGTATTTCGAATGACAGAAAAAACCCTTCCGTTTCTATCTTTCATGTCAAAGGTAACAGGCTCTTCTGCTGCATCGTATTTTCTGCGGCATTTTTCGCAAAGCTCGGGAAAAATGTCCGAATAGCCAATTTTGCAGTTATTAGAAGTCACTTCCAAATCGAAGCGTTTCTTTGCAGCGGCATTCATGAACAAAGTTTCACAGCTGTCATTCCGTATAACCACAAAATCGGCGTCATACGAATCGGATATGTTTTTTATTATCGTTTCGACATCTGTTTTTCTGTCTTTTCTAATAATCATAGTATTCATCCCTAATATAAGTTGGCAGCTTGTTGTTGACAGGTGTTTTGTGAAAAACCTACAAATGTGCGATGCGTCCTATCCCTATTAATAATTACACAGTTTTACGAAATATCAATAGCGTTTTTGCTCATAATTAACGGAAATTTTATTAATTGTCATATTTATCGGTCTTTACTGTTAAAAAATAATAAAAGGCAGAAGCGTTTAAAAAACTTCTGCCTCATCAAGCTAGTATTCATTCTTTCGGCAAGAAGTAAAGTTCTCCAACTTAACCATCCCCCATCTTCAATTGCTATACAGCACGTATCATTACAGGTTCAAATACAGATCGATTCAACAAAATCATCTCCCTATTACGAACGATTTCCTTGCTTGTATATTAGGCGGCAAAACAAAACGACCACCCAAAGCTATTATTGCCGGTTGAAGTTGTTTTATTAAACCAAGTTATTCCACAAGGATAAAATAAGAACATCTGCAATAATTGAACAGCCCCAATTCATATCAAATCGGTTTCGCTCGTTGTTTGCCGGTTTTATCCTTACCTTGCAGCTCGGGCACGGGCTGAACGTCGTTTTTGGGAAAGTATCCTTTTTTGTTGCTTTCTGTACCGTGCGGATCCTTTGGATCCGGTCTTCGCATGCCTGCTTTCGCCAAAAAAATCACCTCTGTATTAGTTTGACAGTTTGGCGAATAAATTATTCTCGCGTTCCGCGATTAAAATGAAGCTTTTGGGAAATAGACAACTATAGAGCCGAAGACTTTAGCGCTTTATATTGACAAATCACAAGAGTATCCCTTATTATATTTAGTAACAACATTTTGTTGAACAACCGCGAAAATTGTTGAATATAAACACCGTTTGTGATATAATCAAATAGCAATTTAGTGATAATAACCCTTTGAACCAGCAACGCGAGTAAACAAGGACTGTCTCCGTGCCATAAGATGTTTTATTGCACCTCCGGAGTATCAAACCTAATTACGTTGTTGGGCTTTTTTATAGCAATGGAAGGCTTTCTGAACGAATTGTGATTGAGTTTAGCTTGTCCGGATATTTTTTTCAATCTGTTTTATAATTGTAACCGCTCTATTAGCCGCAAGCAAACTTTACACATTATTAGAAGGTTGGAGACATATATGACATCAAGATCAGCAGAAATTGGTGCCCCCAGAAGCAAATATTCCATCAGACGCTTGCTGCCTAGTTCTTCAGCTGGCTCAAACGGAGCAAAACACCAAGCTCTTATGCTAACCATTATTTATTTTTTTGTTGGCAGTATATGGATTGTTTTATCAGATGCTATTCTGTCGGCTGCTCTGCCGGAAACTATAATTGCTCTGGGAATGATCTCTATTTTTGGCGTTGCTTTTGTAGCTATTTCTGCGGCGGCAATATTCGCGCTTGTGTACCCAACCCTAAAAAAGCTTGTTGAACTGAAAATCACCTTGCAAGCGACAAATTCGCAGCTGGGACAAGCACTGTCGGATTTGCAAGCTGAAACGCAGAAGGTCGAAGAAACCGAAAAAACACTGATTGCAACCCAGCAGCATGCTCACATTGGCAGCTTTGTTTTTGATATAGCAAGCGGTACTCTCACTTGCTCCGACGAGGCATTAAGCATTTGCGGCGTAAAACGTGAAAATTTTTCCGGAACTCTTGGCGATCTAGAGCGCTATATTAATCCAGATGACTTAGAACAAGGTTCTCAATTGTACTATCGTTCGGTATCAGAAAACCGTGTTATGGAGTATTACTGCAATATTGCTAATCCCAACATTGAGGGACAAGTCGTATGTGCTCGGTTCGGCCCTGTATTTGATGAGAACAACAATTGCCTTCGCATATTGGGCACTGTTTACGATATAACTGAGCGCTGGCAGGCGGAAATTGCTGTTATTAAAGAACGGAATCGCGCACAGATGTACCTCGATATATCGGGGAACACTTTTATAGCCATTGATCAAGATATGGTTGTTACACTCATTAATAATGCGGGCTCCAAGCTCTTGTGTTACCCAAAGGAAGAAATACTGGGAAAAGTGTGGCCTGACCATTTTGTTTTTGGCCCATGCAAAGCAAAATTTTTTGAGGCACACGAAAAGCTTAGAAATGGAAATGATGCCAATTACATAGATTACAATAATTCCGTTATAACCGGCTGCGGAGAGGAACGAATAATTTCCTGGAGACTGGTTTCCATCCATGATGAACAAGGAAACTACAACGGTATTCTCGCTTCCGGTGTCGATATTACAGATCAGGAACGAGCCTTAAAGGCCCTGCACGAAAGTGAGAGAAGCAAGTCTTTCCTCCTGTCTCATATTCCTGGAATGGTCTACCGTTGTTGTAAAGACAGAAATTGGACCATGAAGTTTCTGTCCGACGGCTGTTACAAGCTGACCGGTTATTGGCCCGAGAGCTTTATAAACAACATGGATTTATCATACAACGACATAATCTGTCCGGAATATCGGGATGAAATATGGGAAGATATAGACCGGGCTATCGAAAGCAAGGAATCATACAGATTTAAATACGAAATTATCACAGCAACAGGAGACAGGAAGTGGGTAACCGAAGTTGGACAGGGCGTTTTCGACGAGGATGGTGAGTTTGAAGCGCTGGAGGGCGTCGTTATCGACATAAGTGAAACGAGGCAGTAAACGCAGACCGAATATAATCTATAAAGCTATAATAAGCAGCGACTATTGTAAAAACAGCCGCTGCTTATTTTTAATGTATGTTTGTTCCATGATTTCGTTTTGTGCTGACAAATTCGTGACTAGACAAGGCAATGCTTATTGCAGGCGGTCACGATATTCGGGTGTAATGCACCCTTTTAAAATGATATTTAAGATTGACCGAAATATCTGCTCCGGAGAGCTGTTAAATTTAGAAAGTACATTGCCCTGAGTGAAGTGATTTGCCGCTCCGATTAATATATGAGCTGCAAGCTCCGCATCAATCGCAGCATCATAAACGCCAGCTTGCTTTCCTTGATTCAGCATTTCAATTAGATTCCCAATGATGATTTGTTGGCGGGTTTGTTGGATTTTTTCAAAGGCCTCCGGAAAATTGATTTCAAAGTCTTTCAGCGTTTCGGTACGAACCAATGAGAGCCACTCAGATAAGGTTTTTAGAAACATTTGGAGCTTGGTAATTGGGGAAAAGGTTTCATTTGCCATAATCGAGCCAATTGCTTCGTTCATATTATTTCCGACAAACTCAATCGTTGTGAACATCAAGTCCTGTTTGGACTCAAAAAGCTGATAAACAGTGCCTTTTCCGACACCAGCGTTTCGCGCAATTTCTTCCATCGATACCCGTTTGAAACCGTAAGCCATAAACAGCTTGCTTGAGGTTTCCAAAATTCGATTTCGTTTATATTCAAGCGACGGCATATCTTTCCTCCTGTTTATATTTTTCTATATTTTTTGAGTGCCAATATGTTCATAAAAAAGAACAGTGTAATGAATAAGAATAAAGCAAAAAGCTCCTGCCAAATTTTCTGGAGTCCTCCACCCATAATCATTATCGTTTTGAGCGCAGTGCAAGCGTAATAAACAGGCATGATTTTTGAAAGCAGGCCAAGGTGTAATGGCAGTGTGTCCAGCGAAATAAGCCCAGAGAAGAAAATTTGGGGAATGACAACGACGGGAATGAACTGCATAATTTGAAATTCATTATTTGAGAAAATGGAGAAAAACGCTCCAATACACACCGCGGACATCGCAAGAAGTATCATCACAAGTCCGGCTGTTACGACTGATCCCAAAATAGTCATATCCAGCACCAATATAACATAAGTGAGAAGAATAATGCTTTGGAGCATCGCGAAAAAGCCAAAACCCATCGTATAACCGAGCACGACCTGCCAGCGGCGGACAGGCGTCATCATAAGCCGTTCCATTGTCTGGTTGGTACGCTCTCTCACAAAGGAGATTCCCGCAATAATGAAGATAATGAAAAAAGATATGATGCCGAGCATTACATAGCCCAGACTGTCAAACATCGTTGCATCGCTTTTTCCAAAGAGATACTCTGTTTGAATTGAACTAGAGGGGGATAGCTCCTTCATGGCGTTGACGACGGACTTTTGCACAAGGCCTGTTTTTACTCCGTCATAGGTTTTAAAAATCATGTGTATGCCGTCGGTATCGCCATAAATAAAGGCATCGATTTGGCCGTCTTCCACCTGCCTTTTTCCTTCGTCCAAACTTCGACCGCTTACTGTGATGTCTTGCTTTTCAATGTTTTCAACGATTGGTGCAGGAAGTCCTGATTGCGCGATATTTGCTTTGTAGTTAGATTCTCCCAGCAGAAAATAGATAAGCGTGATGAGAAAAATCGGCACTATAAGAATGAGCGCCAGCGACCTTTTGTCATTGAAAATTTGGAGAATAATACGCCTGACGATACTAAAAGTCTTCATCCCTTGTTCACCTCGTTATCTAAAAAAAGCTCTTCAAGTGTGTGATTCTTTGTCTTCGCCAGAAGAACGTCAATTTTATCGCAAGCTATTATCCCACCGTTATAAATGAGCGCAATTCTGTCGCACATTTCCGCTTCATCCATCACGTGAGTGGTGATTATTATGGTTTTACCCTGAGCTTTTAGCTCACGGAACTGCTCCCAGATTTTTCTCCTGAGGAGTGGGTCAATGCCCACCGTCGGCTCGTCAAGAATAATCAGACTCGGCTGCGCAATAAGCGCGACGGCAAGTGACAGGCGCTTTTTCATGCCGCCTGAGTATAAATCAACTCGCTTTTTACTGTCGACCTTAAGGTCAACCAGCTTTAGTACCTCATTAGCACGCTTTTTTAGGTCCGATTTGCTAATGCCGTACATCCTGCCGAAAAACAAAAGATTATCATAACCGGATAAATCACCGTAAAGTGCTTCATTTTGCGGCATATAGCCGATTTCGTTGAGCGCTTCGAGGCTTGGAATCTTTGTGTCGCCAATCATGATTTCGCCAGAATCAGCCGATATTGCGCCTGTAATCAGACGAATTAATGTTGTTTTGCCCGCACCTGACGGGCCGATTAGCCCGAATATTTCATTGTTCTCAATTTGCAAATCGACATTTTGAAGAACCAGCTGTTTTTTGAAGCCTTTTGAAACCGCTGCAATATTTACCTGCATTTCTTTTCACCTTCAATCAAAATAC
This sequence comes from Oscillospiraceae bacterium, assembly GCA_018053145.1. GTDB lineage: Bacteria > Bacillota > Clostridia > Oscillospirales > Oscillospiraceae > UBA2658. The sequence goes on from JAGPMA010000036.1 coordinate 7,735, forward strand.
TCGCAGAACTAAAATGGTATTACAAGTACTACACGCATTATAGTTTTGCTTATAGAAATTGTCAAGTAAAAATAAAGGCGCTCAGATCAGATTTCTGAGTGCCGTTTTTCTGAGTTTTTCGGTTAGCGCTGTAAGCTTAGTGATTGCCGCAGTGATGCTCATGACCTCCGCAGCCATGTTCTCCGCACTCGCCCTCATGATGCTCATCGTGATGGTTGCAATTGATCTCGGGATTAAATTGCAGCTTACCCGCAAGAAAATCCTCGACAGCCTTGTCTGCATCGCCGGACACTCCGCCATAAAGCTTAATGTTTGACTCAGCAAGAGCAGTTTTAGCGCCCCCACCGATTCCTCCGCAAATAAGCGTATCGGCTTCCAGCTTTGTAAGTACGTTTGCCAAGGCTCCGTGACCGCTTCCGTTGGTGCTGACAACCGCTGTAAATACAGGCTTCCCTCCTTCAATGTCATAAACCTTGAAGAATTCGGTATGACCGAAGTGCTGAAATACCTGACCGTTTTCATAAGTTACTGCTATTCTCATTACATTTCCCTCAGCTTTTTTATTATGTTATAAAGCAATGCTGCCTGACACTATTCTTCCTCGCCCAAGCGGCATTTTCTTTTGTGACAATGTCCACAGCCACAGCCGCAGGGCTCTTCTTCACACAGAGCGTAATCACCGCCGCTAATGGACAGCTTAATCCCTTTAACAATGCACTCCGCCAACTTTACACGGGCACTACTATAAATTGCCTGCGCAGTTGTTCTTGCTACAGCCATTCGGCTTGCACATTCCTCCTGACTAAGACCCTCAAGGTCAATTAATCGAATTGCTTCAAACTCGTCAACCGTCATTACAATGGCTTTTCGCTCGACCGGACATCTGTCCAATGGGCCGAAGCTCTGACTATCCGGCATACAGCAAACACGTCTGCACTTTCTCGGTCTTGGCATTAGTATCACATCCCATCCAAGCGGTTATTGGCATATGCCATTATCGTAATAACCATAGCATAGTAAATGGCATATGTCGATAAATATATGGGTTTTTCTCACAAATTTTGTTTTAGCTTTGATTATAGGTATAAGAAAAGCTCATAAGCTTAGAATAAACTTTCTTTCTTAAGAAACAATAGTATTGTGCAAGCATCGAATCCTTTGTTATTTGTATGTACGAACTAACCTAAAAGGGAGTGCTAATATTAAAAACAACAAAAACAGATTGAAGGACAGGCCAAAAAGCAAGCCGGAGCTAAGGAAAATTGATCCTCGTGAAAATGCGGATTTAGGAATAGCAGGCGGAGATAAACTCGGAGTAAAAGAGCGCAAGTGCGATAAAAATGGAGGTTAATATATGTACACAATGCTTTGCAGTGTTTCGGGCATTCAAAACAAGGAATGCAAAACACAAATTAAAAATGCCTTAAACAAGCTTGACGGAGTGAATGAAGTTGGGGTCAATTTGAACTCGGGCACGGTGGAAATTCGATATAATGACCCTGCAACAGAAAATGAGCTTAAAAATTGCATTGAAAAAACGGGCTTCAAAATCCAATATGAATAAGCGAAAATAAATTGTTTCTATAGCTATAAAATAGTAAATTAACGAGCGCCAACGGTTTGGCATTTGCCGTTGGCACTCGTTTCAATTTTTGCAAGGTATAGTCGTCCGAATCAAGCGTTTTCGCCAAGGTATGTAAAGCGCTTAACCACAGCCCCATTATGTTCAACATCTTCGTTCCACATTGAAGCCGGACGAACCCAAATGCCGCCCTCTCCGTACAGCGCCTGATATACGACCATCGATTCAAGCGTTTCAGAATGCTTGGCGAGAAACAAAACATCATATTCGTTTCCTTTGAAATGCCGATAGCGACCGGTTTTTATTTCGTTTTCCATTGAAGTATCCCTTCTTAATTTTCTAAAAGTGCCAAAACCTTGGAAAGGCTTGGCATTGAGGGGATTGCGCCCCTTTTCGTAACGCATAGCGCGGCGGTGGCGTTCGCAAATATTGACATTTTGTGGATTTCAAGAAAGTCAAGCTCATCAGTTTTCTTGCCAAGCGTGCCGAAAAAGTACAAAAAAGCACCCCAAAAGGCATCTCCTGCTCCTGTTGTGTCGATTGCCGGCACAACAAAACCGGGAACTGTCTCGCACCCTTCTTTTGTCGCGACTAGAGCTCCGTTTTTACCCAAAGTCACTGCTGCAAGCTTTATGCCCCTATCAAGCAGGTGCTGTGCCGCCGCCTGTGGGTCGGCGTAGCCTGTCAACAGCTCCGTTTCCGCATCGGACAGTTTAATAATGTCCACATATGGCAAGACCGCGCGCATTTGTTCCTTTGCCTGTGCTTCACTTTTCCATAGGAGAGGTCTGTAATTGGGGTCATACGAAATTAGGCACTTTGCTTTTTTCGCTTCTTCGAGGGCAAATATAGTTGTTTCGCGTGCTGGGCTGTCGGTTAAGGATAAGGAGCCAAAATGAAATATCTTGCTGTTCCTGATAATTGACAGCTTTATTTCATCTCTACAAATTTGAGTATCTGCCCCGGGCTTTCGCGCAAAGGAAAAGCTCCGCTCCCCGTTTGAGTTAAGACTTACAAAAGCAAGCGTTGTGAAAAATCTTTCATCGCTGATTAGTCCATCGGTATTGATGTTCACGTCCTGCAAGGTTTTTCGCAAAAACTCCCCCTGCATATCCGCACCGATTTTTCCAATAAACGCTGTGCTTTGTCCAAGCTTTGCAGCACACGCGAGAACATTGGCAGGCGCTCCACCCGGGTTTTGTTCAAACAAATCCATACCGGAGGGGGAGTGTCCAACTTGTGTGTAATCAATCAGCAGCTCGCCAAACGCAGTAATGTCAAACATTTTCATAAGCACTCCGGATACTCATTGCAGAGCAAATATTTTGGGCGTTCGTCTTCCTCGATGTGTGTAAACCTTGCTTGAGCTTCATAAAAACAGTTATCTGTGCGGTCATCGTTCACCATCGAAACCTCCCACGCCAGAACCTTTGAGTCCTCGGCGGTAAAGAGGTGATACATTCCGGGGGTTAATGTTATGCTCTCTCCAGGCTTGAGAAAAACTTTTGCACCCGCAGGTGCTGTGCACGCTTTCCCATCGATGCGGAGATTAACGTCCGTATTCGCAAGCTTTGCGTCCACAGTTGAATTCCAAAGCTGTAGCATCAGAATTCCGCCTCCGCGGTTTATAATGTCCTCCGTTTTGCTCCAGTGAAAGTGATTTGGTGAAAGCTGTCCGACCTGCGAAACAAGCATTTTTTCGGCATATGGCTTTGCAAATTTTGGGTTTTTTAAATTCCCGTTTCTTAAGGTAAAGAGCAGCAGACCAAGCTTGTTGAAATCTCCATGACCGTAATCAGTTACGTCCCAGCCAAGCATATTTTCACGAATTTCATCATATTCGTGCCCCTTGACAGCCCACTCCTCCGGAGTCCAGTAAGCGAAGGGAGGAAGATGAATCTTCAGCTCTTCGAGCCATTTAATTGTGCTTTCTATTATAGCGTTAATTTCTGAGCGTTTCATATTTTTAACACATCCTATCGTGTAATTAATTCTGATTATAGATGACATCAGCACTCTTTGCTATGTTAATATATCATCATTATATAGTAAAATATACAAACAAAACAAGCTGCAAAAGACCCGCTCTGAAAACTTCCGGAGCGGGTCATCAATTTTTATATCTTTGCTTTTGGACTGCTTTTATTCACCTTCTTTAATTAGCACCACATTCCCTTCCTCGTGGCGTTTGTTCAAAATGTGCCTTGCCTTTCGATTTTCGACGCTGTCAAAAATGATAGAAAAGTCATAGTCCTCGGGGTATAGCTCCGCCGCAGGAACATGGAGCTTAATCCGCTTGTGGTTAATAAGCAGCTTCTCCCCCTTGACCTGAACGCCGATTTCACCTCTATTGTTGGAACGGGCATATACAAGACCAATCTCTTTCTCAGGATAAACAAGAACGCTGTCTCCGATATTGAAGCTTTCACTTCTGGACGGCGTTTTTGGCAATTGCGCCTTTTCCTTGACAATTGAAGGTATGGTACACGCCTTTTCAAAGGAAGCTTTGCCCAGTGCCGGCGATAGCTTTTGCGGCTCAGTCTTGCCTCCATAGGCGGCCTCCTGCGCGCGAGCTAAAATTTGCGGAGGCATGCCCAGCCTTTCGGCAATATAGATCGCGCAGCTTTCTCCGGCCTGACCGATTTCGAGACAGTACAGCGGCATTAGGCTTTCTTTGTCAAAAGCCATCCGCGCATTAACAAGTCCGTCAGTTACCGCCGCATATTCTTTAATCTCCGGATAATGCGTTGTGACAACGAACATACAGCCCTTTGCGCAAAGCTCATCTAAAACCGCGATTGCTAGACCCATACCTTCGGCAGGGTCGGTGCCTGAACCAAGCTCATCAAGCAGAACAAGCGACTGCCCGTTGGATTGTTTTAGAATTTCAATAACATTCTTCATATGAGATGAGAAGGTTGACAGATTCTCGGCTATGCTTTGCCCGTCACCGATATCGCAAAATATGCAATTGTGCATGCAGAAGCTGCTGCTCTCATCAGCAGGAACGTGCAGCCCACTTTGCACCATAAGCGACAAAAGCCCTACTGTTTTCAGGACAACGGTTTTGCCGCCGGTGTTCGGTCCGGTGATTATAATTCCCGAGGTTTTATCGCTTGCATTAAAACTTAAGGGCACAGCGGTCTGTGGGTTAAGCAGCGGATGCCGCGCGTTTATCAAATGTATTTCCCTATCGGTACTAATTCCAACGTGTGACGCTTTCATAGATGTGCTCAGCTTGCCTTTGGCAAAAAGAAAGTCAAGTGTTTCCATCGACTCCATATTGAGCTTAATCGATTGCAGATTGTCGCTGATAAGCGCTGTCAATGAATACAAAATCCGCCTTATCTCACTGTCCTCCTCGACTTGAAGGGCGTAAAGCTCTGATTGCAGTTTTCCCACCGAGGATGGCTCTATAAAGCAGGTGCCTCCTGTGTTTGAAATCTCGACTACAGTACCGGAGATGTCATTTTTGTGCTCACGCTTTACCGGAAGGGTGTAGCGGCCGTTGCGCACTGAAACAAAGCTATCGGAAAACCACGCCTTGTTTTTTCGAAGCAAATCGTCTAGCTTTGCTTTGATTTGGTCAGATGTAGTTACAATTTGCCGCCGGATATTGTCAAGTCTGGCAGACGCCTTGTCGTCAACAATGCCGTTTCTTATGCAGCGCTCAATTTCATTTTCAAGTTCTTCCAACTCATAAATCGAACCGCCGTAATAGGCAATATGTGAAGCTGTCATCTCAGCTTTTTTCAGATATGCTTTCATCCTGCGGCAGGCAACAAGAAAGCTTGACACATGGGCAATCTGCTCAGGTATCAGCATGGCGTCTATCGCAATTAGGTCGATGACCTTTTGAAGCTCCGTCATCGAGGAAAGCGGCGGTGTACCAGTTTGTTCAATGATGCGTTTTGCTTGTGTGGTTTCGTGCATCCAGCGTCTGACTTCCGCCTCGGTTAATGATGGTTTAAGCTCAAGACAACGCGCTTTAACGGTTTCGGAAAGAGCGTTGTCTGCAAGCCATGAAAGAATTTTGTCAAACTCAAGTGTTATATAGTTATTCATTTTTATCTCCTTAAAATTAAATGCCCGCAAAGACATACCACACCTATAAAAGTGCAGCATGCTCCCTGCGGGCAAAAATCTCAATATAAAAACAGCGCAACAATTTTACCTTGTTACGCATCAATTATTAGGAGGATTGAAGCAGTCTGTTAGGTATGTCCTTCAAAAGGGTAACACAAATGAGGGGGATTATGCCCCCAGAGTGCCGCGCCTTTTGCAACCATATTTAGTTGAAATTTACCATAACAGACAGAACCGACATCAAAAATCCACCTTATTTAAACTATAGACAAATTATAATGCCGCTTTATCACCTTGTCAAGACAGTCAGTAATAAATAACGGAGCTCTCTATACTAAACTTTCAAAAGCCCTTAAAAATAATTTGTGAATTGGGCTTGACATTGAATTATCAGGGTGCTATATTGGTCTTGCGGTTAGCTACTAGACTAACTAACCAGCTAACGTCAGAGGAGGAACGGAAATTGACCTTTCAAGACGAACGGCCGATTTTTCTCCAGCTTGCAGCTCAGCTGGAGGAGGGAATACTCTCCGGTGCCTATCCGGAGGAAAGCAGAGTTCCGTCAATAACAGAGTATTCGGTAACTTATAAAATTAATCCGGCAACCGCGCTTAAGGGAATTAATCTTTTGGTGGACGAGGGGCTACTGTATAAGAAAAGGGGTTTGGGTATGTTTGTTGCAAGCGGTGCAAAGGAGAAGCTGAAATCTCAACGCCGAGAACTATTTTATTGCGACTATGTTGAGAAACTGGTTAGAGAAGCGAAAAATTTGGGCTTGACAGCTTCTGAGCTAACAAATTTGATTGAGAGAGGATTCAAAGATGTCGATTGAAATTAAAAACATTACTAAGCGCTTTGGCGATACCTGTGCACTTGACAATGTCACGCTTTCGCTGGGCGACAATAAAATCTATGGGCTGTTAGGAAATAACGGCGCGGGAAAAACTACCCTTATGAGTATTTTAACCGGACGCCAGTACCCTTCGGAGGGCACAGTGACGGTGGACGGCGAGTCAATAGATAACAATGACACGGCGTTGGGAAAGATTTTTCTGGTAGCTGAGCAAAACTTGTTTCCCGAGGACATGAAGGTTAAAAAAGCCTTTGATATAGCAGGGATATTCTATCCTGCTTTCGACCGTGAATACGCCGAAAAACTGGCTGCGAAGTTCGGCCTGAGCACAAAGAAAAAAATTAAGGCTCTGTCCACGGGCTACGCCTCAATATTCCGCCTGATACTGGGGCTTTCGGTAAATACGCCCTATCTGATTTTTGATGAACCTGTGTTGGGCTTGGATGCCCAGCATCGCGACATGTTCTACCGCACTCTGCTTGAGAAATATGCGGAAAACCCTTGTACGATCATCGTTTCTACTCACTTAATCGCTGAGGCAGCTGATCTAATCGAGCACGCGATTATTATTCGCGATGGCAGGATTCTAAAGGACTGCCCCACAGATGAATTGACTTCTGATGTATACACAGTGTCCGGCCCTATGGGCTTGGTAGATAAACATATTGAAGGCAAGCACGTTTTAAGCTCCAGCATACTTGGAGGGTTGAAATCTTCCTGCGTGCAGGGGCATCGCGGCACACTGCCGGAGGGATTGGAGTATTCCGCAATTAATTTGCAGGATTATTTCATCAGCTTGATGGAGGAGGAAGACAAAAAATGAAAATGAATTATAAACCGGCGTTTCGCTATCAATTCAGCAGCTTTTTAAAAGGTTCAGCTGTTATATATTTAATACTCATTGTGGTCGTCACAGGTGTTTTGATTGGAACTATGAGTATCAGCAAGGACTCCGCCAGCACTATTAGCATTACGGGTTTTAGCATAACGGCGACTATATACCTATTTGTAATGGGCATTGTTGAAATTCGCAACGATTTGCGTCTGTGCCTTCAATGCGGGGTTTCGCGCCGCACAGCCTTTTTAAGTGAGCTAACGGCAGTATTAGCCGCATCTGCCATCCTTGCAGTCGCCGGAGAACTATTGACAGGTATCGCTCAGGCACTCGCTATAAGCAACTTCAATTTATTTGTTGCAGATCTCTACCAGCTTATCTTCGTGGGATCGGACGTATCTTCACTGACCTTCAGTCAGCATGTCTTAAGCGCGCTTTTTAACACAAGCCTGATGTTTGCAGCCTGCGTTGGAGGCATGTTTTTCTCGCTGATGTTCTGGCGGCTTAACAGGCTGTGGACTATCGTCGTCGCCATCTCCATCCCTGTTCTTTTAAACCTTGTTCCCAATCTTTTGCACTGGCTTAACGTAGATTTAACCCCTTTTGTCAACTGGATTAGCTCCTCAATCGGTTGTTTTCTTCTTTTCTTTCTGGTTCTTGCCTTGCTTCTGGGAGTTTTCAACTGGCTGCTTCTTCGCCGTGCCAATATTAGGGAAGCAAAATAAGGATTATCTAAAACTCATCTAAGCAGAAACAGTCTAAAAGCGAGCCTTAAGGGCTCGCTTTTAGACTGTTTCTGCAAAATAAATACCAAATTAATAGTTTGTCTTATGTTGAGATATTTCCAATACATAGTATAAATACACTAAACAGTAAGGCGGCGCGCATCGTTATTTGTCTATTGTGTATTATATTTTGTACTTATAAGGAGGTGCTCGAGAGGGGGCTTGCTATATTTCCGGATGACATTAATAGTAGAGATTAAGCGCATCTTCATCCTAAGCTTAGCGTAATCGCATAAAAAAAAGACCGGAGGCATGAGATGAGAACAATAAAAGGGCGAATCGCACGGCTGGTTATTATCGTTGTTGTGGCTGCCATATTAATTGTGGGCGGTGTTTCAATTCTGCTAAATTACAACAGCACTAATAAAATGCTGGAGCAAACCATGACCGAAACGGCAAAGCTTGCAGCAGAGAGAGTCGGACAGGAATTAAATAAATATGAGACAATTGCGATGGAGGTTGGCAGCATCGCAAGGCTTTCCAATGCAGAAATCGCACTTGAAGATAAAAAAGCAATTATTGATCAGCGCGTAAGCACCTATAATTTTGTCAGTGGTGATATTCTTGATGTAAGCGGCAAAAGCATTTTCACAGGTATTGATTATAGCAATACTGAGAATTTCCAAGAGGCTATGAAGGGCAATGCCCACATTTCAGAGCCCACCGTTGACAAAAGCACAGGCGAAATGTTCGTCACAATAACAGCCCCCTTATGGAAAGGTGGTTTACCAGCTACTGTTGTTGTAGGCGCAACTGTTTTTGTGCCCTCGCCGTCATTTTTAAATAATATAATGTCCGAGATTGTCATTAGCAGCGGCTCTTCTGCTTATATGTTGGACAGACAAGGAACAGACATTGCGGATGTTAACTCCGCTAGAGTAACTAGCATGGAAAATATTCTAGCTCTTGCTAAAAGCAATAGTAATTATACTGAGCTTGCAGCGCTGCAAAATAAAATGATAGCCGGCGAAGCAGGATTCGGTATTTTTAAACTGGAAAGCGCAAAAAAAGTGCTCGCCTACGCTCCAGTTTCAGGTACGGATGGGTGGAGCTTGGGAGTAACTGCTCCTGCCAGTGACTTTACAAAAACAACAACGACCTCAATTTATATAACGATTGCGCTGCTATTTGTTTGCATTCTAATTTCAACCTTCATTGCTTTCTATATCGGGGGAAGAATTGGTGCGCCAATTTCAAGCTGCGCTGAAAGACTCGAAAAGCTTTCAAAGGGAGATTTGGGGACCTCCGTATGCAAATATGAAGCTAAGGATGAAACCGGTATACTCGCGAGCGCAACCGGCAGTATTGTGAACTCGTTGCAAGACGTTGTAAGAGACATTGTTTTTGTCCTCTCGGAGCTTGCTGATGGCAACCTAACAGTTGCCACAACAGGGCAATACCACGGAGATTTCTTACCAATACACACTGCTACCGAAAAAATAATCTCTTCTTTTAACCAAGCCATGTCACAAATCAATACTTCCTCCCTTCAAGTGGCGGCAGGCGCTGACCAGGTTTCAAGCGGAGCGCAATCGCTTGCTCAGGGAGCTACAGAGCAGGCGGCGTCCGTGGAGGAATTGTCAGCAACAATCAATACAACGGCTGTTCAGGTTGAAGCAACCGCAAAAAATGCGCATGAAGCCAGCGTTATGGCAAATGAAGCCGGTGCGGGCATCACTGAAAGCAACACGCATATGATGAGTATGATGTCTGCAATGGATGAAATAGCTGATACGTCACGTCAAATCAGCAAAATCATATCTGCAATTGAAGAAATAGCTTTCCAGACAAATATTCTGGCTTTGAACGCCGCAGTAGAAGCCGCACGTGCAGGCAGCGCGGGCAAGGGCTTCGCCGTCGTCGCCGATGAGGTCAGAAATCTTGCGCAGAAGTCTGCGGAAGCTGCTAAAAGCACAAGCGCACTGATTGAGACTTCTATCAGTGCGGTTGAACATGGAACAAAAATTACAACCGAAACCGCGGAATCACTGAAAATAGTAGTTGATAAAACAAATATTGTTAAGGACAAAATTTCGGAGATTGCTGAAGCCTCTGAGCAGCAAGCCTTAGGCCTTGAGCAAATATCAATTGGCGTTGACCAAATTTCCGGAGTTGTTCAGCTAAACTCTGCAACCTCTGAGGAAAGCGCTGCTGCCGCCGAAGAACTTTTGGGAATGGCTCAATCGCTGAAGAGCCTTGTTGATCAGTTTAAAATTAAATAACTTTGTACGCTTGGCTAAAGCATTTTTGACAAGCGTACATATAGAAAACAGGAAGAAACGCTTAATGCGCTCTTCCTGTTTTCTCGTTTTCTAATACGCTAGACTTTATATGGCGCAAAACAAGTTTTCATTTTACGTAATAATCGAAAAAAGCTCTTGCTATTTTGAAATTTGCGCAATATACTGGTATTACCAAATGGTATTACCAGTATATAATTGTTTATGGAGTGATTAAGCATGAACGGGATAAATTTAACAGACGCCTTTACGGGAAAGCTTGAAAACATGATTTTGACGGAGGAATGGCCTATTGGATCAGTGGTTCCTTCATTAAGAGATCTCACAGAGAAATTTGGGGTCAGCCGTTCGGTGGTTAACGTGGGAATTAATGAGCTAATTAGCCGCGGGTACCTTATCACTTCTGCACGCAAGCACACGGTGGTTGCCGATTGGAAATCCGAGGGTACGCTTGCAATTTTAAACGGTCTTTTGGCAAACGACCTGATGGACGAGCACACACTTTCTTCAATGTTTGACTGCCGATATCTGATTATGACGGATTCAGCCTATCTCGCGGCCCAAAATCGTACGGAAACAGACATTAATCGGATGCGCACGCTTCTTGGAAACGAGGACTACTCCGGCGGAGCGGAAATGCTTGCAAAATACGACATGGAACTACATCGGGCGGTTACCTCCGCATCAAAAAATGCAGTATATCCTCTTATCCTCAAGTCATTTGAACCCTCTATCGAGCATCTTATTATTAAGTTCTATTCCGATCCAACAGTTGTAATATTTATAAGGGAGAAGCACACGGAATTAGTCAGCGCAATTGAACGAAGCGACAGCGAAGCAGCAAAGAAATCGATGAAAGAACTTTTACAGCATGGGCGCAATTCAAGAGAATGGATAAGAAAGGTGGATGCAAATGGAAGCAAGGTACAATGAAGCGATAAAGAAACCGAGAAACTTATCGCCGAGGGTTAAATATCTGCGCGACTACTATTTCGAGGGACTTAAGCGAAACTGGAATAATGAATACAACTGCTACTCCACCGGTACAAAATGGGACTTACAGTTTAATGAGCTGACCTATTTTATAGTACCGGAAACCTACAGCTTTTTTGACACTTTCCTGCGCAGCATAAATCAGGCGGCAGAGATTATTCCACTACCGGAAGGCTTTTTCGAAAGGAGCATACCCGAGCGTGTCGCGGAATTTAACCGCCTTGCGATAACCGAGCATATGCCGACGGAGCTTTTGAAGGGAGATTTGCTTTGCGGCGCACGTTTCAACCTAATGACCTCGATGTGCCTTACGAAAAAAGAGCAGCTTGAGAGAGATGCCCTAACCGCCAAGGCAAGGGACTCGGCTCTGCTCCTTTTCAAACGCGGCTACGGCAACAGCGGCTCGACGAGCGGACACCTCATTCCGGATTATGAGTACATAGTCAAATACGGCTTTGAAAAAAAATATGAGGATATCAAGGCCATATATGATTCTCTGCCGGAAACATATAAAAACGGGAAAAAGGGGGCTCAACTTAGAGCCATGATGACAGCCTGCCAAACTCCGAGGGAGCTGGCAGCAAAATATGCCGCGCTTTGCAGAAAAAACGCAGAGGCGGAAACTATCGAGGGTCGGAAAGCTGAGCTTCTAATAATGGCGAAGAATCTGGACAGAGTGCCGTGGCAGGGCGCACGCAACTTCTGGGAGGCCATGCAGTCGCTGTGGCTGACGCATATGCTGGTAATGTCGGACGAGAACTATCCCGGTCCCGGCGTATCCTTCGGAAGGCTAGACCAGTACCTTTTCCCATATTACAAAAAATCAATTGAGGACGGGATGACCGAGGATTTTATGAAGGAAATACTCGGCTGCTTCTGGTTCCACTGTAACACCGCCTATGATGCGCAAATAAGGGTCGGTGGAAATCAAGGAATAACTGCCGGCTTCGGCCAGCTTTTCAACCTCTCAGGCCTTGGCAAAGACGGCGCAGACATGACGAACGACCTTACGTGGCTTCTTCTAGAAATGATTGACGACATGAGCCCCATACTTGAACCGAAGCCCAATGTTCGCCTGCACAAAAACTCACCCGAAAAGCTTCTAGACCGAGTGGTGGAGATGGTATCCGAAAGTCAAGGCGCACCCTTCCTTTTGAACTTTGATGAGCGATCAATGGCAGGTATGCTTCGTGAAGCACGGATGTCGGGAATGGAGAAGCTGATAAATGAGGACAATGTCTTTGACTATGCCTCCGTCGGCTGCCTTGAAAATACTATGGTGGGTAATGACCGCTCCGGCACCGTGGACAACAATATAAACCTTCTCAAGGCTATGGAGCTTGTCTATGGCAACGGGCGCGACTTTGTTCAGTTCAAGGACGATATGTCCGGTAAGTATTCCAAGCAGACTCAAGACGGGCCTGTGACAGGTGCACCGGAAACGCTGGATAGCTTTGAAAAGGTTTGGAACGCCTTTGTCATCCAGATGAAATACTGCATCAAACGCTTCGTGGACAATTATGAACTTACAGAGCGCATACGCTCGCGCTTCCAGCCAACGCCATACCTCTCGCTGCTCGTTCGAGGCTGCGCGGAGTCGGGACGCGACATTACCGAAGGCGGAGCCGAACTTTCCTTCACAACACTTGAAGGTGTAACCTTTGCGACTACCGTGGATTCGCTTCTGGCGGTTAAATATCTTGTATATGATAAAAAAGAGTGCACTCTAACCCAACTGATTGAGGCACTCAAGAATAATTGGGAGGGCTTTGAAATACTCCAGAACAAAGCTCTTTACAAAGCTCCGAAATATGGACGAGATGACCCCGATTCAGATGAGATAGCACGCCGCGTAATGGAACTGTGGACAGACGAGGTATGGAAATATAGAACTAAATCGACGCTCCGGCGCTTCCGTCCGGGGATGCTCTCCTGGAATTACTGGGTGGGAGCAGGCTATGTTCTTAAGGCCTCCGCCAACGGCAGAAAAGAATCGCAGTTCCTTTCAAACGCCATATGTCCCTCAAACGGAGCGGATATAAACGGTCCCACCTCCAACAGCAACTCCGTTGGCAAGGCCCTCGGAGGAAAAGCTGAGCAGGGTGATTACCTTGAATACTTAAATTATCTGCCTAACGGCGCAAGCCACACTATAAGCTTCAATTCTTCCATGTTAGGCGACGCAGACCATAAAGAAAAATTCAAGTCCTTTCTGCGAGGCTACATTGAAAACGGCGGTACAGCGCTTCAGATTAATGTTCTCGACCCGGATATGCTGCGTGACGCACAGAAAAATCCGCAGGATTACCGACATCTTCTGGTGCGCGTGACGGGCTATAACGCCTATTTCACCAGCATTGGGCGTGAGCTGCAGGACGAGATTATCGCCCGAGAAAGCCATAAAGGATTCTAAGACGATGAGAATACTGAATTACCAGCGTATGAGTACCGAGGATGGCCCCGGCCTGCGCACTACGCTGTTCGTAAAGGGCTGCCCTCTGCGCTGCTCGTGGTGCCACAATCCGGAAAGTATTTCTAAAGAGCTTTCGCTCGAGTGGATTAGCGTCGGCTGTATCGGCTGCAAAACCTGTGAGAGCATTTGCGACAAGGGTGGAATCGTTCTTGAAGCGAAGAAAACCAGCATCAATAGCGGAAAATGCGCCCGTTGTTTCAAATGTGTCGAGGCGTGTCCGACAGGGGCGCTGGAGCGCCGTGGGGAAGATGTCCCGGTAGAAAAGGTGTTTGAGGAGCTTATAAAGGACAAAGCCTATTTCGGAGTGGAGGGCGGAGTTACCCTCTCCGGCGGGGAAATACTGCTTCAGACGCAGGAAGCTACCGAGCTGTTAAAAAGGCTGAAGAGCGCAGGCGTTTCCACCGCGGTGGACACAAGCGGCTTTTGCAAAAAGGAAGACTTGGACAGAGTGCTGCCATATACGGATGTTTTTCTTTTCGACCTGAAACTTGCTGACAGTGTTAGGCACGAAAAATGGACGGGAGTACCTAACGTGCGCATCATCGAAAATTTCGAGTATCTCGCGGAAATGCGGCACAGCGCATGCCCCAATCTGAGCTTGTGGGTGCGTACGCCGATTATCCCCGGTGCAACCGATGATGAGGAGAATATCCGCGCTCTCGCACGAATTGTGCGGGACAAAGCAGACCGCTGGGAGCTATGCGCTTTTAACAATCTTTGCAGGGATAAATATGAGCGCATGGAAATTAACTGGGAGTTCAAAGAAAGCGGGTTAATAAGTCGCAAGCATATGGAAGAGCTTGTCTCGGTTGCTCTTGACGAAGGTGCAAAGAACGTCAGATATACCGGTAAAACGAGATTGGAGGATGACGCATGACCGATAGTATTAGAGCTGAAGATATGAAGAAATTCGATACTTCATATAAAATAGGGCTTGTCGCGACAGTGGAAGACGGCGGCGACCCGCACATTTCGCTTCTCTCGACTCTTATGGCAAAAAGCGAATCAAAAATGATGCTCGGCAAGTTTATTGTTGGGAGGAGCAAGGAAAACCTTGTTCGCTGCACGAAAACAGGCTTTCTCATCATGAGCCTCGAAAAGGAATTTTGGACGGGGAAAATGAGCTATACCCATATGTTAACAAACGGAGAGGACTACGATTTATATAACCGCCAGCCGCTCTATCGTTACAACAGCTATTTCGGCATTGACAGTGTGTATTACTTCGACCTAAAAGAAATATCCGAAGGTCGGAAGCTTGATATGACGGGTGTCGTTGCAAACTCTTTGCGCGTGATGCTTGCGCGCGGCAGCCACAAGCAGGCATCCCCACGCGGAGCGATGAAGCCCTGGGCACTTGAGCTTATGAGGAAGATGGACACTTTGGCGTTTATCAGTTACATAGCGGCGGACGGCTATCCTGTAATTGTCCCCTGCATTCAGCTTCAGGCGGCGGATTCGGACACACTTGTGCTTTCAAATGTACCGTACAAGGCGGAACTAAGCGACATACCCGCTGGCGCTCGCGTAGCGGTTTTTGGAGCAAATCTCAAGTTTGAAAGTGTGCTGTTAAAGGGTGTGTTCTCCGGTTTCAAAGGGGGCATCGCGGAGGTGAAAATCGACAAGGTTTATAACTCCATGCCGCCCAAACAAGGCTATATTTTTGAGGCATAAGTTACAAAATAAACTGAAAAGCGGACATCACTTGCTATGCGCTATAGCGCTGTCGGCTTTGTGCCAAATAAACAAGCTCCGTATTCATTTGAAAATACGGAGCTTGTTTATTTTAAATTCGATATTTCAACACGTGACTTTAGGGGGCTATTAAAGCTTCCCAGACTGTCAAAAATGCTTTGATAGCTTAACCCACGGTTACTGTGCCATCCTCTGAAACTGTTATGGCATCGCCGGTTTTAACGTGTTTAAGGAATTCATCACCTAAGCTGTCGATAGTGGGCATTTTTGCATCTGTCCAGACCCCGGCGAGGATTGTTCCTGCTGCGGCAAGCGAGTCTATCGGCTTGGAAAACAGCAGGCAGGCTGGCTGAACTCCGTTACTGGCGGCGTCGAACAGAATTAGACCGCCGGTGGTCGAGCCGATAGTCTGCGGAAGACAAAGGGCTTTACCTGCCATGGGCTTTTTGAACAGCTCATGGTTGCCGTGGTCGGAACACTTTGCCTTTTTGTCGTTAAACATAAGGGCTTTTTGAAAACTTGCAAGCGTGTTAAAGCCTGAGTGAGATACAAGAGCTTCGGCACTTGCAGTTCCCGGAACAACAACACGTCCCTTAAACTGTTTCATTATTTGCCCTCCTTTTTTGATATGAAGTCCAAAATTTCCGCATCGGTGTAAAAACGCGAGGTGGAATAGGTTCGCAGCTTATTTGAGTTGGTGATAACGGGCATTTTTCCGCAAAGGGGATTGTTCATATACATCAGCGGACAAATGTAGGAGAGGACAACACCAGTGCCTTTAAGCTTTTTCGCCACCGGCGTTGCCTCAAAAGCCTTGATGACCGCAGGAGAAGATGTAAACACTGTCGGTATGGAAACCTTGGAGCGTCCGTTTTTTGAAAGCGCGCCACAAAGCTTTTCTGTCCATTCGTTGAGCTGCAAAAGCGATAGGTGCGGACATCCGAC
>JAGPMA010000037.1 GCA_018053145.1 Oscillospiraceae bacterium
CCCACGGATAAACAGATTCCTCCAGAATCGTGTCAAGCCTCGCCGAATAGTACGGTGCCGCCTCCGCTTCATTATCCAGCAGCAGCGCCGCAAGCCCTCTGCCGTTGATTGTCGCAATGCAACCGTTTTCCGAAATCGAAACCTCGAAATCATCAATAACCCCCACGAAAACCGTTTCCCCCTCATGTACAGCGCGAAAGCGCATAGCCTTTGTTAGCATAGGGAGCATAGACTTCTCGTAAACAAAGGTAATTTCAAACGCATCACAGGGCAGCTCACAGCCATAGGAATATTTCCATTCCAGCAGGACAGGAAGCTCATAGCTTGTCCCCTCAAAATCGACCAAATATGTATTCAAATCGCACCATCCTTACGACAGGTAAACTACGTCTCCGCAGTAATATATGTTTGGGTTGCGAATTTGCGGATTGAGCGCAAGCAATGCTGTAAGGCTCAGTCCGTTAGACTTGGCAAGACCCCATAGCGTGTCACCGCTTTTAATGGTATACGTGCGTCTTTCAACAGAGCTTCTTTCCGCGCTCACGCTTGAAACACTTTTCAGAACAGCCTTTGCCGAAAGCTCATACCCCTCGAAGCACTCCCAAAACTCAAACTCATATTTCACATAATCACGTCTTGGCTCCTGCTTAAGCTTCAAGCTGACAAACCACGCAGGCGAACTCTGCCAAATCGGATGAACAAGCACCTGAGGCTTATCACAATAGAACATCGCCGCAAGCTTCTTAAACTCCGAATAAGCGTTCTCTCCGACGAACTCACCCTCTCCGCGCAGAATACGCACATCTCTCCCCAAATCCGAAAGCGTGTATAGCCCAAAAGGCACCTTGTGGCAAACAATACGCCTCTTATATTCGATTTCATATATCTTCGGATTGTGCGGCCAAATAAAATCCCCGAATCTCATTGGTGAAAGCATCAAAATCCCTCCTAAGGAAAAATATCTCCTCAATATCTCTCAAAAGCGCCATTATAGCGGCGCGCATCTCTGCAAAACCTTTCAGAAAGCTTTTCTGACAAATCCTCCTGCGTCAGATTGTCATGTTGCTTAATGCCGCTAAGCTCTGTCTCGATTTCGTTAAAAACCGCGCTATTCAAAGAAGGCTCTCTTTGTTTAAGCCGTTCGCTTCTTTGCTCCAAATATTCTCTGCGGCTCAGTCTGGGATTAAACTCCGCCCCTTCAGCCACAGCCCCGCCTTGCCTTTGAAAACCACTGATATTCCCAAACCCTGAATAACTCCTGCTAAAGCTCTCAAGTCCGCTAAAAAAACGCTTATCGGTGCGGTTTGCCCCCTCAATATAGCTCAGATCGGCAAGCATACTCTGAGCTTTTTCGGCACTGTAAATCTCAGAGAGCATAACCCTCGCCATTTCCTGAAGCTCAATCGGGTTAATACACATACCCTCAATCATACCCGTCCCTCCAAAAGCTCCTTAAAGCGATTATCATCAAAGGCGCTGTTTCGTCCGCCCTCAGATTTTGAACTATTACAGCGTAGCCTAAAGTCAATAACCATGTGCGCCCCGCACAAAACAAAATCCTCGTCGCTCAGCTCGCAAGCTGTTTTCGACCCAGGTAAAATTCGAAACTCACGTAAAACAAGCCACTTTAAACGTTCAAGGTAATCTCCCTCAAGTCTCCCGATTACTTCCTCGGCTGTCAATTTGCCATCTCCGTTCTGTGGCTTGAAACAACGGTTATGCGCTCGGCCACCATTCGGCTCAGCTCCCCGCTTTCCTCGATTTGGCTCCACTGGCAGCCGGAGTAAATCACGCGCCTGTCAGGCTTAACAATAACGAGTGAAAAATCGCTGAGATTATGAAAGTTAATGCCATCGCTAATTGCCTCATCGGTGGCATAAAGCCTTGTCAGCTCAAGCCTGTAGCTTAGCTGGTTTGCGATGGTCGCAATAGGCTCGCTTTCTCCAAAGGCCTCAACCACCTGTTCGGAGCGTGAAGCAGTTGCCTTGTAGCTTTGAACGACGGCAAGCTTTTTGCCCTGTGCCTCAATATAAATATCACTGCTCGTGGGAAATCCAATAACACTCATTTACTACCTCCTTAAACGCTGATGCGTGCGGACAGAACAATTCGATTAAGCCCATGCGCAACCGTAAATTCAAAGCCGACCTTGCAGACCGTTGGGTCACTCTCGTCAGCCATAGCTGTAACCGCACCGTAAGCATCAATAATTTCCTTCTTCAGCTTGCTTTCAAGCTCAATGATAACCTGCGTGCGGATTGCGCCCCGCGTCTGCGCGGTATTCTTAACCCTTGGAAACCTCAGGCGCAGAGCTTCTCTCACGGACGGAATTACGTTATCGATAATAAGCACCGTGCTAAGCTCACGCCAAGTCGTGTCGCTGACCCCCGCAGTTTTGGTTCTGGTCGTAACTCCTCTGACAACGCAAGGACTTCCATAAACACTCTCGATCGGCGTAACCCCAGCCTGAACGAGTGCATTAATCTCCGTATCGGAGAATATTCGTGATAAATTATCCAATCCAGTCAGCTCCGCGCCGTTAACAGGCAGTGCCGGATCCCCACCAGCAGACACAACGCCTGCCATCCCCGCAGCCGCAGCACCAACAAGCCCACCCTCGCCCTCGATTGCCGGATACACCATTACCATTCGCTCGCAATTCAGTGCCTCAGCCTTTGCCGCACTTTCCGAAACCGTCCCCGCGCTTTCCACGATGCCGATACGATACTTGCAGTTTTCGGAAGCGCCCTCAATCGCAGTTTTCATTTCCTCAAAAACATCAGCAGCTCTGCTGTCGCAAAGCATAAGGGTAACCTCCTCCTTTTTCAACAGCGCCGCAAAGGCAGCGCTATAATCGGCAGTTACAGCTGCCGTGCCGGCAGCAACAGGCACAGCTACAATCGATGCTGCCCCGTTCAAAAGCAGTACCTTTATCAGCTTTGTCAAGCTGCAGTCCGCACCATAAAGGCTTACCGCCTCACCATAGGAGCCAATGCTCGTGCAAGCTCCCTTCGTACCGCTCGCTGAAACGGCAGCTATGCCAACTGTCTTCCCCGTGCTTGAGCCCGACAGACTGCTGTAAACTTCAACGCTTGAATAAACACCCGGTCTTTCGTTATTTGCCACTTTTAACAGTTCCTTTCAATACAAAATCCAAAAATTCGCTTTCGTTGCCATCACTCTCGGCAACCATAAACGCCAGCGCGCTAAGAGTGCAAATGCACCGATAGGCACAAAGCTTTTCATCCGCCGAGAGCTCGCCGCTTTTCATATCCAAAACCTTCAAGCCAGACGGCAGCTTTTCAAAACAGCTTCTCAGCCTATCCACGCTTTGAACGCAGTCCAAAGCTCCGAAGGCGGCTCCAAAGGGCGAAAAAATTTCAAACCGAAGCTCAAGCTCCAACCGCTTGCCAAAAAGCTCGGTGTCACCTACCCCGCCTACTCCCGCACGCGTTCCCAAATACTCACCCATCCCCGAGCTGAGATACCTGCAGCTATTAATTCCGACGCTCATGGATACGCCTGTTTTCAAATCACTTCTGCGCTCTGGAAATTCCCGAAAAGCGTTCAAGCCCTCCGACTTGAGTGTGGCGATCACCGCATCTATAATGTCATCAAGCACCGCTGTCCACCTCTCCCACTTTCAGCAAAACGCACTCACGGTGAGATACCCTCTGTCCGGCAAAAACCTCCT
The DNA here is from genome assembly GCA_018053145.1 of Oscillospiraceae bacterium. GTDB lineage: Bacteria > Bacillota > Clostridia > Oscillospirales > Oscillospiraceae > UBA2658. The sequence continues at coordinate 3,695 of JAGPMA010000037.1, forward strand.
TGACGCTCAAAAGCTCAAACCTCTCACTTCCGCAAACAATTGTCGTCGACGTTCCGCCGCTAAAAGTTTCTGAAGGCTCGGCGATAAGCCAAAATTGCTCTTGAGGGCTAACCCCCGTCCTCCCCCTCGTTTCCGAATCGACCAAGCTTAAGCTCATTGGCTCAATAAACCCATAGAAATTGCGTCCTCCCGATGAATTTGCGTCAAAAGCTCTCATCCTCTGTCCAAAACGCCAAAGTCCGTCAAAAACTCCGTAACTCAACATCTCACCGCCCCGAAATAAAAGCCTCCGTCCTTTAAATAGCCCTTCAGCATCAACTCCGCCTGACTTCGGAGCGAAGCGCTGGCGCTTCTTGTTCCCTCTTCTCCGCGTTTTTTCAAAGTCACGTTTCCTGCCGAAAAGCTGTCAATCGAAGAACACTCCAGCCCAACGAAAAGCGCGATTCCTAAAACAGCTGCCGCCCTTACGAACTCCTCGCGTATTGAATCAACGGCAACATCGTCCTTCAGCTTTTGAAGAAGCTCACATCTTGCAGCCGCGCACATTTCAAAAAGCGAGCCTTCCGCGGAAGAAGAAAGCTCTTCCTTATACACGAGCTTGGCTTTTTCGAAAATTTCCTGTGTAATGTCCAATTAAGCTAACCCCCTTTTCTTTGCGGGGAACGAAGCGTTCCCCGCCTAAAAAACTCGCCTATATAGTCAGCACCTTCGCAGCTTCGGTATAAAGCTTTGCAAAACCCGAAATACTCGTTATCGCGGCTCTCTCAAGCTGTCTATCAATGAGTCTGTCGTACTCAACAGAAACGTCCGCCGCCTGAATCATCTCAAGGGCATAGCCTCTGTCAAGCCCGATAACAGTAGCACTCGGCACCGCAGAAGTCTTCACGAGCTTCGCTCCAAGCGGATTATTCAGCTCGCCTGTCCCCTGAAAATTCAAGCCCGTCAGCGGATTCTGGAACTCGCTGCATTTCAGAATCTGAAGCATAGCGTCAGGACTAACGAGCAGCGTGTTGAGAGTGTAAGGATCAAACTGATTCCAAAACTCCAAAATCTGATTGTATGTAAGCGTTCCCGCCGTGCCACCGATAGGCGCAGTACCCACCGCAAATTTGCTTGCGGCGTTAGAATTCCCGTCGCCGCTTACAATAACGTCAATCGCGTCCTCTAAATGCATTCGCATAATTTGACTTCCGATTTGTCGGAGCATAACCGAGAACAAATCGAGCTTCTGAAAGCGCACAGCCTCATAGGAAGCCACAAGCATGCGGCCTCTCTTGTGGAGTTTTACGAGATTTTCGCGAACCTTCACCTCAGTCTGCGGAATGACAGCGCCCTCCTCAATACGGCGAAGGCTTTTCTCGTCCGAAGTCGGAACGGAATAAATGCTGCGATAATCCATGCCGTCAAATTTAGTAACAGTCGCAGTGATGGACGGAAGCACATTTTCCTCCTCCATGCCCTGACGTACGCTTCTGGCAACATATTCGGGAAACAGCACCGCGCTGTCCATCGTATGGAAAAACTTTTCAACGCTGTCGCTTCCCACGCCGCGCACCTTGATATCAAAGCGCTTAAGCTGGCGCTGATAAGCGTCAAGCCCTTCAAAAGCTGTTCCCTTATAGTCCTCAGAGGGGTCGAGCTTCTCCAAAACCTGAGCAAAGCTCCTTCCGCACTCGCCGTACATACCCTTGTCCAGTTTAATTTCATTAAATTTAAAAGCCATAATATTCTCCTTCTTGATAATTTCGGACCTAAAGAATAAGTCCGATAATCTTGCTAACCGTGTCAACATCGACCACAAGGAATTCTCCGCCCGTCTCTGCAGCCTTAACGCCACCCGCGCCGTTGGATACGAGCTTGACAAAACCGACTGCCGGAGCAGAACCCGTATAACCCAGCTCAAAATACCCGTCCGTTTGAACAGCCGCGAAATCCGCATCGCAGGCAAGCGCCGCGCCAAAAAACTTATCTCCGTCCGAGCAGGCCGAAACCTCGCCGTTTCCGCTCATTTTTACTGGAGCTCCCCCTATCGCCGCCGTTGTCTTGTTGTTATAAAAAGTAACAACGCTTTCCCCTATGCCCTCAAAGCTTACCTTCACAAAATTACCTCCAATTTATATTTGCAAACGGCAAATGCCGTAATGCCTAAACCCTGTATTCGTCCCCGTCGAAAGAAACGAGTTTATCCCTGCCGGGCAACTGTGTCCGAACGGGAAATTTATCCTCGAGGCTCTTCTCAAAAGCCTCCTTTAAGCTCTCAAGCTCATGTGCGCCCAAAAATTTGGCGTTTTCGCTCAGCGCCTCAAAAATCTTCGGGTCACAAAGCAGGCTCAAACGTAAAACCTCATTCTGCAATGCGTTCTTGTATTCGCGCCCCAGCACAGCGTCCTTCTCAAGCGCCTCATAATCCGCAAAAAACCTTCCGCCCTCAACGCTCGAAACCAAGCTTTTTAAATCATCAGCCGACCCGAAACGCTTTGTAACTCCGGCAGCCCTTTGTGCCGGGACTGCGACAAAACTCCATTCGTATGCGTCATTGACATCAAAAAGCTCAAGAAAACAGAGCTTGCCGCCATACTCCCTACCTGGAATATGTCCGCAGCCGTTTGGACGGGCCTCCTCCCCGCAAACAGAGCAAACCCTTCGCGAAACGCTGCAGCCAACGCTCGTTTCCTTCTTAATTCCTGCCTCAATTTCCGCGATAAGCTCGGCGTTCTTTTCGTTTCTCAGCATATAAGCATAGCCCTTCAAAACTCGGTATACCTCGCCAAGACTGTTCAAAACACCGTCCGTTTTCACAATCTCCGTCCGATAGATTCGAGCCGTCTGATTGCTTGCCTTCCAATCATGGTCAAAAATTCCCGTTCTCCCAACAAAAAGCTCCGAAAGCTTGCTCAGCGCCTCATCGGAAAACTTCTCAAAATCGCGGTCCACCTCGTTGTCGCATAGCACCACCGAAAAGGTATAAACCTGTTCAGCCGTCAGCTCCGTCTTCGCAAAAGCATTAATCGCTTCAAGCTCCGCTTCAATGTTCGGCACCTTGGCGCTTTCCGCGCCCGCCTTATAAATCTTCAAAAAATATAACCTCCCAAATCAATCTCCGCGTAATTCGCCAAATGTCATAAACGGCTTAAGCACCCTGCTTTTCACCACCGCTCTATCAATATATCCGAACACGCTATCTTTATAGCTTAGTTATCTGCTTCAGCGACTTTAGCCGCCTGCGCCTCGTATAACGCCGCCTTAGCCTCTTCAACAGCGTCCTGCAAATTGATTGGCTCCCAGCAAATTTCAAAGTGGCAATTGCGTCCGTGCATACGCAGCCAAAGGTCACAAATCTGTTCGATTACCGGAGTCAGTGTCCGTCTTACGGCAGTCAGCTCACTTGTCATAAGGTCTGCCTGTTGAGCCGACATTCTCTCCGTCGACGACCAGCTTAGCCCCAGCATAAACGGCGGAATACCCGTTCTGGAAATCAGTTGCTCCAGTATCTGCCTGACTGGCACCTCGCTGTCCAGCACTTGACTATCCGCGCCAATAACCTTAATGTCCACATTGCCGATCGCAACGAAGTCACGCACGCTGCCGTTTTTACCACTCTGCATAGCCGCGCTCCATTCCTTTGCAATCTGCTCCGAGCGCTCCTTGGCATAGGTCTTGTCGATAATGTCCCCCTGCGGCTTATAAACAACTGCATAGCGGATATTTCCGGCACGCTCCCAGTTGATTCCGATGGAATTATAAATCTTCAGCAAAATCTCCGCCAAAAACGGCATACTTCGAAAAAGTGAAACGCCGTAGGGCGAATCCGCCTCAGGATTAAACGGTGTGAACATAATGAGATTCTGAAAAGGAAGCGGCTCAAAGCTTCCCGACTCCGAGCGTCCGCAGATAACGAAATCCAGCGGTGACAAACCCTCACGAACCTGCACATCGCAGACATTGCCGCAAAGCACAGCTTCAATCTCCCTGTTTCCGTCTGTTACAAGCTCGCCCACAGCCCTTCCGCAGGTCAAAAGCGAATCCAGATAATTATCCAGAAAAGCATTAATTCCTCTTTGCGAACGCCCGACCTTGACCGTGCGAAGAAACTCATTAAGCTCAAGCTCCGTTTTCTTCTCCCCACAGCAGACACAAAAGCCTCCCGTCAGCCTGATGATTTTCATCACCGCCGCGTCCAGAACAGGCACTGCCTCACGGATTGCTCTGTAAAGTCTGATGTCTCCGCCACCCAGCGGTACATAGTTTTCAAGCATTCCGAAGGGATGCTGTGCAACCGACCTAATTTGTGTTGAAATCGCTCTCGGCTTATCAGCCGACCGTTTAAAAATCCCCATAAAACCTCCAATACCTCTAACGGCAAATCCCTTTATCCATCACAAGAAAATTCTCATTAGTCCCCGCCGTTCTTTCATTCCCGCTCCACAAAGGTCGCGGCAAAGCCGCATTTGTGAGCCGGTGCCGCAACCGTCGCCGCGAAATAACGAATATCGTCCATTGCGTGGTCAAATTGCTTTATCGGCGCGTCCTTACCCTCTCGCTTTTCGTCCCACGAATATAGAGAAAACTCCCTAAGGGCATCGGCACACTCCCTGCATATCACGATTTTCCCTGACTTCAACAAATCCGCCGTCAGACGAATACCGCTCAAAACATCATTATCCGCTTTAATGACAGGAAGCCCCTCCCGCCTTAACGCCTCAATAAAGCTTGCGGCAGATGGGTCAACCACCACCGCTTGTGGGCGAATATCTCCGCAAAGTCCTAAAAGCTCCCTAACATACTCCGCGTCTGTTTTCTGCGCTCCCTCAAACCGCGAGTTGTAGTAATACTCTCTGATTCTGTACCAAACCTTATCCTTCAAGCCCCAAAGTCCAAACGACGCGGGATTTGCTGTCCCGTAATCGCACGAAACCGCATATTCCTCAAGCTCTCCATCTGGGGCAACTTTTGCGTAGCTCTCATCGAAAAAGTCATACACCCGGCCGGAAGACGCCACCCACTCGCCCAGAATAAAGCGCTGGTAAAACACCCCAGAATACATCTTTCGATATCTGGAAATAATTCTGCGAGAAAGCGCCGGATTATCCTCAAGGGCGAAATGAATGTACAGTGCTCTCCTCTCTTGCGATTTTTTAACCCATTCGAGGTAAAACCAGTGATTCGGCCCTTCAGGATTGCAGTTAAACCACAGCTTCGAGCCGGCAATGCTGCACCGTGCACAGGCCTGTTCAACAAAGCTTCTCGGCATCAACGCAACCTCATCGAGCAAAACTCCGGCGAAGGTTGCCCCTTGTATAAGCGCCTGCGAGCTCTCGTCCCGACCGCCAAAAAGATAAAACGTATTACTTCTTCCGCCGAAGCTGACTGTAAATAGATTTTTCGATATCTTCTCCTCACAGACAAAGCCAAGGTCGCACATCACCGGCAGCAAAACGCTAACCACATTTCTTCGGAGAGAAGCAATGGTCTTTCCGCACATACCAAAGCCAAGCCCGTCAAATCTACGCATAGCCCAGCAAATAAATGAAATGCCCATACAAACTGTTTTACCGCTGCGGACCGCTCCGTCGCAGATAATGGCATCAAAATCCTCGTAAGGTGATGAATCACTCCACCAGGTCAACGCCAAGGCTTGTTTTTCGCTAAAGGTTTCAAATTTCACGCCTCACCACTACCCAATCGAGCCGCAGCCTTGTCCATCGCCGTAAAAAAGCTCGCAGCTTCATTACCGCTATTTATCGGCGGTGCACTCAGTCCCGCAAGCAGCTCCAAAAGTGCAATCCTGTTTAAAAGCTTCACCTCAACAACTCCGTTTGAGCCTCTTTTAACCTCAGAAACCATGCTCAAATCAAGCCTGTCGATTTCCTCTCTGCATTCAGCGTCGAGAAAGACCAGTTTAACGGCATCGTTTGCTTTACCAAACGCCAGATCGCCGATGCGGTTAATAACTTCGCTACCGCTCAATTTTTTTCTCAAACACATTCCCTCCTCAACTCTAGGGAACATCCTCTAAAAAATGTACGTTTAAGTACACAAAAAACGAAAATTTTTATTTTTATAATTATTTTCAAAAATTCTTCTCCTAACAGTCCTTCTCCCCCCCTCTAATGAACAGTATCCTAGCACTCAGAATTTGCGAAATATGTCAAATTCCGTCGTAATTGATATTATCTTGTAAAATTAAGTCGATTTAAGTCGAATAATTATAAAAATGCTCCGTAATCCAGCCCATTCATAAGCCGACCCACGGAGCACAAATTCATATTTCAACTTATTAGCAAACAAGCCGTCGGCCCTCACTTCAAGAAAAAAGTACACCGGCAAATCTCAATAGAAAAACTGGTACATTGACAACTCTCCCAACAACACAACCAATACACAATTACTCTCACAATCAAAAAAGAAGAAGACCGGCGCTAGAAGCGCCGGTCGAGCCCGCTATTGCCGTGGAGACTTTGAAAGAACCTGCACTTGATTGCAGGTGGGTCGCCTCTCCGCTGTTTCTCTGCTTCCAACGTCCAAGAACGGTCAAAGCCGCCTCGGGAGGCCTGCAATTCACAGCGGACGCTTTCGGCATCCCTTATGATAGATGTGGGTTTTTAAAAGCCCCTCACGTACACAGCAGGTTTCTTAAAAAACCGCTGTGCCAATTCCCTAAACGGAGTATCTAAAATAGATTTCCGTCTACAATTAAATTATACAACCTAAGCTCATGAAAATCAAAGAAATAATATTAGAATAATTTTCCTATCACAGGAACATATTATTCCTCTTCCTCGTCAAAAAGAACCGCTGCAAACAATTCGTAAACTTCTTCAAGTTCATCGGGATCGTCAATAGAGCCTAAAATCTCTTCGCCGTTTTCCTCGACGACTTTGAGTATAATCAGCCCGTAGTCATCGTTTTCTTCATCTATGTCAGTTGGAAGAAACGCCATGTAGAACTTGCCCTTATGCTCCAGTGTATGCAAATGCTCCAAAACATATTCGTTCCCGTCATCATCTGTAATAGTAATTAAATCGTTTCCAAAATCTTCGTTCATATTGTATGCCTCCTGTAAATTGCTCATCAAGTCGGAAGCCCGACTGTCCCGATAGCACATTTTACTCCAAGCCTTGCCAAAAATCAATCCCCCACAGCGCAAACTGCTTACGAGCCCAAATCCTCAAGTGTCATCATCAGTCTTTCCCGCGAATATAGCTTCATTCCCGTTTCTAAAAGCATTTTGTCCAGCTCTCGAAGCGTAGACACCTGAATATCCGTAACCGTCATTGGGCAAGTAGGATCGTTTTCAACAAAAATTGCGACATATCCCTCATAATCTCTCAGCACGTAGCAAATCTCGCTGTTCTCCGCCATAGCGCTAACCACTTCACCGCTATCCTCTGCGCGCCCGAAATCAATAATTACGAATGCGGCTAGGAATACTGTAAACAGGCAAATTATTCCTAAAATCGCCATTTTAAATTTCGATTTCAAATTGAACTCCTCCAAATAAGTATTTATTTGGATTATGCCCCATAAAGCAAAAAACTAATCAAACTCATCGGCAAAATTTATCTGCAAATATACTACCTCTTTTTAACCGGCTGTGCTATAATGACAAGGAATGGTTATTATACTGATAATTCACATCTTGCTCAAGCGCTGTGCCCTGTTGTATTGCCAAAGCATCAATACAGAGCAAATCTAGCCTTACCCCCATTAACAAATATTGCATTTACAGTTTTTATATACAACCCAACGGAGGTTTCACCTAAATGGACAAAAACAAAGCAAAGAAAACCGCAAAGGCAGCAGCCGGCACAACCGTGGGAACGGTTTCCGGGGTATTTCGTGTAGTCTTGAAGGTTCTGGCCACATTACTTCTCATCTTCATCACCACCGGGCTTTTGTTCACCTGTATCTTCGCTTATTATGTAAAAACCAATCTTTCCGACGATCTGGATATATCGCTTGAGGACATGACGCTAAACCTCGCCAGTACTATTTACTACACGGACGCAAGCGGGAATGAAGTTGCTCTCGCTTCTCTTCACGGCAACGAAAACAGAATTTGGGTTGACTACGAGAACATCCCAAAGCAAATGTCGCAAGCGGCAATCGCTATCGAAGATAAGCGCTTTCTCGACCATCACGGTGTCGATTGGTACAGAACAACGGGTGCCTTCGTCAACATGTTCCTTAGCATGAAAAACGACTTTGGCGGCTCCACCATCACTCAGCAGCTCATAAAAAACCTCACAAAAGAAGACGACATTACAGTTCAGCGAAAGATACTGGAAATATTCAGAGCACTCAAGCTGGAGAAAATGTACACCAAAGACCAAATAATGGAGTGGTACCTTAACGTCAGCTTCTTCGGAGAAAACTGTAACGGTGTCGCAACCGCCGCAAAAACCTATTTCGACAAAGACGTATGGGATTTGGATCTTGCCGAGTGTGCCAGTATAGTCGGCATAACCAACAACCCCTCAAAATACGACCCCTATATAAGCCGCTCCAACAACAAAAAGCGTCAAGAACTAATACTCGCAGAAATGTACGAGCAAGGCTTTATCACCAACGACGAATACACGCAGGCCGTTAGCGAAGAGCTTGTATTCAAGCGTGGTGAAAACGAAAAATTTGAACAGCCCATTAACAGCTACTATGTCGATGCGGTAATCGAAGATGTCACAAACGACCTAATGCAGGAAAAAGGCATCAACAAAGAAACTGCTCAAAACCTCTTATACAATGGTGGTCTGCAGATTTATTCCTGCCTTGATATGAAGGCTCAAGACATAGTCGATACCATCTATCAAGACCCCACCAATTTCCCAACAGTAAAGTCACCCGCAGGTGAATCACTTCAATCCGCTGTGGTCGTGCTCGACCCCTACACTGGCGAGATAAAGGCTCTTTCCGGCGGAATTGGCACAAAAACCGGCAACCTAATCTTCAACCGCGCGGTAGACGCACTTCGTCCTCCCGGCTCCTCAATAAAACCAATTGCGATTTACGGACCGGCAATCGATCAAGGCCTCATTTCTCCGACAACTCTGGTTGATGACAATGCAGAGCTCAAGCTCAACGGAACCAGCTGGTATCCGAGAAATGCCGGCGGCGGAAATGCGGGCGTTATAACGATTCAGCAAGCTCTCACAAGTTCAATCAACACCGTTTCTGCCCAAATACTTGACAAGCTGTCCCCTTCCGTATCGTACACCTATCTGTCCGAGCGTCTTGGAGTTGTCAGTCTTGTCGATTCAGACCGCGACTACGCTCCTCTTGCTTTAGGCCAGCTTACAAACGGTATAACTGTCCGCGAAATGGCTCAGGCATATGATGCCTTTGTAAATGACGGTGTCTTCACCTACGCCCGTTCATACACTCATATCACCGACTCTGAAGGCAACATGGTTCTGGATAATCCTGCCGAAACCATCGTCGCGTTCAAAGCAAACACAGCTTGGACAATGAGCTACATGCTCAACATCGCCGCAACCTACGGCACAGGCTCCGAGTCCTATCTCGGTAACATGCCCCACGCCGGAAAAACCGGCTCAAGCTCCGATTATTGTGACCGCTGGTTTGTCGGCTTCACCCCATATTACGTCGCAGCCGTCTGGACAGGCTACGACACCCCTGCCCGCATGTATGTCACAGGCAACCCTTCCGCACAAATTTGGAAAAAGATAATGTATCCGCTTAACGACGGCCTAGAATACAAAGCCTTCAAAACTCCCACTCTCTCCGGACCGACAAATATCTTCGGCGAATTATCCGCAACTCCCAGTCCTTCACCCTCCGAGGAGTCATCAGAGAGTCCCTCTGATGACAGCAACACAACGGGAACCGATATCCCGACCCCAAGCGCACCTGTTCCGTCTCTCCCCGTAACACCAAGCCCGTCAAATGCTGTGTCCCCTGCCGCATAAGCAGATTAATTAAACGCTATGAGAATATCGAGGTCACACGGCAGCGTGCAATAAAACAAAAAAAACAGCACCCAAACGTCAAACCGTTTGGGTGCTGTTTTTTGTTCTTATCAACTTCTTTAAACAACCTTCAGCGCAAGGTATTGCCCAAGCAGAACTCCGCCTAAACATAATAACAAATTCAAGCAAATATTAAAAACACCGCTTTTATAATCGCCGTTATTAAACAGTCCTATCGTTTCGTAACTGAAGGTTGAAAAAGTCGTCAGCCCGCCCAAAACCCCTGTCGTAAAAAAAAGCTTAACATTTGGTGAAATAAAGTCAGTCGACAAGCATATTGGCATTATTAGTCCGATTAAAATTCCGCCGATTACATTCACGAGCAAAGTGCCCCATGGAATGCTGTCAGAAATAATTTTCGACGAAATAAGGTATCTCAGAGCAGCCCCGATAAAGCCTCCAAGCCCAACATAAAATATCTTTTGCATTAACTTTCTCCTAGGGAGCCTGTTGTGTAATAATTTATAATGACATTTCCAATGTGAAGTGCCTTGTCACTTTCTTTATTCTATAACCGATTATATTACTATATGTTGATTCTTGTCAATGTGAAACTGTCCTGGTATAGCCCCAGCACCATCAGTGTTCCCGAGACAGCTCCGCATAGTTGTTCACATCTAGCACCGCCGCCAAGTTTTGTATCCATGTAGCTCCGGTTGCTGTTTTGGAACTCCCTGTCGCTGTGAAATATGAGTCCGGAAACATCAGGATTTCGAGCCAACGCATTCGAAAAAGTGCGCTTCGCAAGCTCAGCATCAATTTTCTTGCTGAACGAACATCCTATGATTTCTGTTGTACAGGTCGATGACTGTGGCTAGATATACCCGGCCAAGGCTTGTCTTTATGTAAGTAATATCTCCTACCAGACCTTGTTTCGCTCTTCCATCTGAAAGTGCTGCGAAACAAGGTCTTTGCTATACTGCCCATCTATTTTCCCATTCCTATATGGACGGTATTTTGTGTTTGTTATAGGATATAGTCCGTGTTTCCACATCATACGCAGCACGTAGTATTCGCTAATTATAAGACCTTGCTTGGCCAATTCCCACTGCATTTTACGGTAGCAATAGGTCTCACAGCTTTCTATGAAAATGTTCTCGACCAGCTCAAACCGCTGCAATTCCTTGAGCCTCTTAACCTCATTTTTGCTGCGGTACCGCTGCCAACGGTAATAATCCGCTTCTTTCAGCCCTAATACCCAACTCGACCTTCAGCTCTTTTTCAGTTCCTGCTCGAGTTTCTTTACCTTTTGCGACATGTACTGTCTTGCGCCAGCGCTTTTATGCTGTTCCTTGCCTGCTGAATAGCTTGGCAGACCTTTTATTCTACGGTAATCTCTGGCCCACCGGCACACCGTGTTCGCGTCGATTCCCACTTTCTCGGCTACGCTGGACGCTGACTTGCCACTCCGAAGAATATGCTCTGCCGTCTGCGTCCTCATCTCTTCGGAATATTTGCTGTTATTACTTGGCATGGTTTCTTCCTACCTTTCCTACCCATATGATAGTATCGGAAACCACTGTCATTTTTCCACGTATAATGAAAACCATCTCGAAGGGGGCGGTTTTCATTATGTCTCCTTTCTTAAAATTGTTATGTGGCAGGAGTAGCTACCTGCGATATAATCAGCGCAAGCACTGTGGATTTGTTTCTGTTTTTGACTCAAACCACGGTGACTCGTCTGAATTGGTAATTAGTTTGTTAACGCTGGACGTTTCTATTTTCGTGAATACACGGACAAGTTAATTGTGGAAACAGCAGTGCAAATTTGAAAAGGAGGACACCATGTACTTTGTAGGAATTGACATCTCAAAAATTTAAGCACGACTGCGCCATCATGGATGACATTGGCGATGTTGTCACTCCCTCGTGGTCGTTTAACTACGTATGCGAAGGATTTTCTTTATTGGCAGATTTGCAGATAAACTTGGGCGAAGAGCTAAAAACAGGGTTTGAATCTACCGGTCATTATGGGCAGAAAGTAAAGCTATTTCTTGAATCCAACAGCTCTACTATCATGTAATTCAACCGCTTCCGATCTTTCGATTTGTTCGCAGCAAATCGCTCAGAAAAACGAGAACCTATTCCATCGACGCAGTTGTGATCGCCCAATATTTGATGACGGTAGAGTACAAGCCCTATCCGAAATCATTTTACCACTTATAAAAGTTAAAGTCATTGACAAGATTTCTGGACAGTCTTGTCCGGCAACGAAGCTGTCAGTTACCCACGAGTCTGTCTTTCCTGAATACTATGCCAAGAAGCGGATCGAAGGCAAACCTCACCGTTTTGCTATGACCCATGTTGCGAAGAAGCTCTTGCGGGTTATTTATACGCTTCAGACCTCGAACGTTACTTACAATCTCGATCTAATCCGATAATTCAAGCTTTTCTTTCTTGAGTTACCTATAGGAGGGCTTGGTTTCGTGTGCCTTTTTTCGCCTGCAAATATTTTCTGTATTAAAGGGTTAACTTTTTATAGTTTGTCATCGCACTCCACTATGTAAGAGGATAAAGGTATCATTTAAAAAAAGCTGAAAAGCAATTGCAAATCAAGAACATCTTAACCCCGGCTTTTGACCATCACCATGCTCGAGACAAGGAGATTAATTTTTATGTACAAGCAATATCCAAGCTACTCAGCATATCTTTTATTATCCGAATATATAAAGGAGGACCACTTTATGAGTAAGCCAGAAATAACCGTGACATGCTTCTTTAAAGATGAAGGCGAATGCGCAGCTCAAATAACTTTTCGTTCCTTTGAGTTTTTCCTTCAGCGGGAGCTCATGCGTGACGACCATAAATTTGCATGTGCCACATCATCACCGGTACAATGTCCATGATGAATGGCCGCTTATTTTAGGAGGCAAAGTATGTACCTGGAAATAAGCAATCCAATGGATTACCATGTGGCGTTATACATTAGACTTTCAAAGGAGGATGAAAGCGAGGGTCCATCTGAGAGCGTTAATAACCAAAAGTCTCTACTGAGTCAGTTTGCGACGGAGCACCTCCTCTCCGTGTACGACACCTATGTTGACGACGGCTGGTCGGGCACCAATTTTGATAGGCCTGATTTCAAGCGGATGATCGGCGACATTGAAGCGAAAAATGTCAATATGGTCATTACAAAAGACCTTTCACGTCTGGGACGCGATTACATACTGACCGGTCATTATATGGAGCGGTATTTCCCCGAAAAACGCGTGCGCTATATCTCTCTTCTAGACGGCATAGACACGGGCGTGGATAGTACAGCTAACGACATCACCCCATTCCGCGCGATAATGAATGATATGTACGCCAAGGATATCTCGAAGAAAATAAAAAGCGTCAAGCATGACAAACAGCGCAAGGGATTGTTCATTGGTGGAAAAGCAATCTATGGATATAAAATGGACCCGGATGAGAAGAACAAAATCGTCATCGATAAGGAAGTTGCACCGGTAGTTCGACGTATCTTCGGATTGGCGCTTGAAGGCATGTCCTGTCATAAGATTGCAGCTAAGCTTAACGTAGAAAATATTCCGACGCCAGCGTCCTACGCTGGGCTGAATCAAGGACGTGTGGGGCCATATGCCGGAATGTGGAGCAGCGAAAGGATTTCCGACATGCTCCAAAACGAGACCTATATCGGCAACATGGTGCAGGGAAAAAGTGTTAAGATAAATTACAAATCCAAAAAGACCATCAAGCAAACACGGGAAAACTGGGTTATAGTAGAAGATACCCATGAACCGCTTATTGACCGAGATACTTTTCAAAAGGTTCGAATGCTGGTGGACAGTCGAAAGCGTACCCGTTCTCGTACCTATGAATTTCCATTGAAGGGACTCGTTTTCTGCCACGAGTGCGGATATCCCATGGCGGTAATAAACCGCAAGAACGCCAAAGGAGAGGACTGCCTGTACTTCGTTTGCCGAACTTATCAGCGTTTTACAACGGCTGGCGTGTGCACCTGCCACTCTATGAAGGAGAAAACGGTAATGGATGCGGTTGCCACCAAAGTTCGTGAAATTTGTGAGCAATATCTGACTGCAGACCGGCTGCTACCGGCTGCAAAAAAGTCAATGGAGGAAGCGCGGAAGGCAGCGGGGCTGGAGAGCGAGATTACCACGCTCAAAGCCAAAATAGAGAGTATGACAACCCATCTTGACAAGTTGTACATGGATAAGCTGGCGGGCATTCTGGATGACACCGACTTTGAACGTATATATCTTCGTATCAAAGTGGGTCGAGCAGCGCTTGAACAAAAACTGTCAACCATGGATCAACCGGACTACTCCCCTGCAAAGCAGGAAGATAGGGCCAAAGCGCTGGTACAGGGATTCCTTGATTCAGCTTATACCAACAGAGAGCTACTGGTCAGCCTCATTGAGCGAGTGGAACTGACCGAGAGCCGTGAACTCATCATCCGTTTTCGATTTCGCCGGGTGGAGCAAACAAGCAAATAGCCTTACTTATCAATGGTTTGCGCCGATTTATGGCGCAATTATTTGCGCACGAAATCACTTACATTAGCCGCGGCTTAATACATATGAGCGACTGATACCGCATATTTCTGCGACGTCGTGCTGGGTTTTCGCCGCAGCTCCATCAAGTCCATAGCGTAGACGGATGATTTCGCTCTCGCGCTCATCAAGAATTCCCGTTACAAGCTTTCCGATTGTCTTCGACAGCTCATTCCTGCTGATCTGCTCTAGCATATCCTCCTCAAAGCATACCACATCCATAAGGCAAAGAGAGCTTCCCGTTCCATCAGTTTCGATTGATTCGGAAAGTGAGATATCAGTTGAGGACTTTCTCGCAGAGCGGAAATACATCAGAACTTCGTTTTCTATACAGCGGCTTGCATAAGTTGCTAGGCGAACGCCTTTTTCGGATTTGTATGATGATATCCCCTTTATAAGGCCGATAGTTCCAATCGAAATCAGGTCGTCCAGCTCCGCGCATTGGGTGTAGTATTTTTTCACAATGTGCGCCACAAGCCGGAGATTGTGCTCAATCAGCATATTGCGTGCCTCAAGGTCGCCTTTGCTCCAAAGCTCGAGGTATTTCTGTTCATCGAGGGCGCTAAGAGGTTTTGGAAATGACCCAGTATTTTTACCCAAACGCAACATCACAAACGCACTGCTCACCAAAATCATGAACGCACTTGCCAGCATCATTCTTCCTCCCATCGTTTATTTGTACATTTTATGTCTGCGCTGCAAGTCCAAATTCCGCTTCTGCCAAACAAGCCGAAAGATAAAAAGGAAGCCGATTGAAATCGGCTTCCTTTTTGCATTTGATTAAATCTCGATATCCTTGCTCAGCTTTGGGTTTTTCGGTTTTTGTGGTTTATGCCTTCGCAACACCACGTTCAGAGCATTGCCCATAATCAATATTTGTCCGCAAATATAAATCCAAAGCATAAAGATTATTATTGACGCCAGCGAACCGTAAATCAGTGGGTATCGAGTAGACATGCTGATAAACCACGAAAACAAAACGCTGACTAAAACAAGGATTATCGCTGCTGTTACTGCACCTTGAAAATAAGTGCTGCGGATATTAGCAGGAGCTGTAATACGGTACAATCCGTAAATTATCAACACAAAAATGACCAGCATCAACGGGAACTTAAGCACATTCCAAATAGCCAGCCCCGCCAGCATTGGGAATACTCTTCCGATAAAGCCAATGAGCCAGTCACCAGTGACCATGACAATAATTCCAAAATAAATTGCAGCCATAAACACCAGTGAAAACACAAAGCTGAAAAGCAGCGCAAAGACCCCTCTGAATCGAGAAACACCTTGAATATCGCCCATTACACTGTGGATTGAGCGAAAAGCCGCAGCAGAGGTCGTTGCCATGCCCAAAATCCCCGCTGTCAAAAGTGTCTTGCTGTTATGAACAGATACATATTGAAGGTAGTCTGAAATAATATCCAATGTTTCTGTTGGAATAATTCCCTTCAGCTCATCAAGGGTGAGCGAAATTCCCGGCAGAAACTTAATGAGCATCGCGTGGACACAAATCAATGTGGGGAAAATGGATAATGTAAGAAAATACGAAAGCTCCGCTGCGGAACGAGAAACGCGTTTGTTAACGTATATTTCAAATAGCTCTTTGCTATACCCTACAACTCGCTCGACTTTACGAACCATCTTCAAGCAACACCTCCTCAAATCCCATTTGATATGAACTGTTTTGCGTCCAATATGCATATAACTCCCCCCGCCACCAAAGGCGGAGGGAGTTATTATAAAGTACGCTTCATGTTTGCATTGCCCGCCCATGCGAAACCGCAATGCATCATATGTAAATGATTACTCGGTCATTAATTATATGTAACAGTTATACTTATTTAGAATTAAAGATTTTAAATATGCTATCAAAAGGATCCTCTTCCTTCTTAGGTGTCTCTTCCTGAGCTTGCTGCCTGTTTGAGCCGGCCATCTCGGAAGCTGCGCTGAAAAGGCCCTGAGGAGATTGAGTCTCGCGTTCTTTCTTCGAATCCTTGGCCTTCTGGACAGGACCGTCATCAAAACCAGTTGCAATAACGGTTACGCGGATTTCATCATCCATGGTGTCGTCGAAGGTTGCTCCGAAGATGATATTTGCTTCGGGATGCGCTGCTGCCTGAACAAGGTTTGCCGCTGCTTCGACATCTTCAAGTCCCATATCCATGGAGCCTGTGATGTTGATTAGAACGCCTCTTGCTCCATCGATAGAGGTTTCCATGAGAGGACTTGCAACAGCCATACGCGCGGCGTCTTCCGCTTTGCCCTTGCCTACAGCATGTCCAACGCCCATGTGAGCAAAACCTGCGTCCTTCATGATTGTTGTGACATCGGCAAAGTCAAGGTTGATAAAGCCGGTGTTCTTTATTAGGTCGGAAATTGAAGTCACCGCCTGATGCAGAACATCGTCGGCAATTTCAAAAGCGTTGGCAAAGGTCACACGTTGGTCGGTGGCAAATTTAAGACGGTCATTGGGGATTATAAGCAGAGAATCCACCTTGCCGAGCAAATCGTTAATGCCCTGCTTTGCCTGATCCATTCTGCGCTTGCCCTCAAAGCTGAAGGGCTTTGTAACAACTCCGACAGTAAGTATTCCGGATTCGCGAGCGATATCCGCAACGATTGGTGCAGCTCCTGTTCCGGTTCCGCCACCCATGCCCGCTGTGATGAACACCATGTCGGCATCCTCAAAGCTCTTTGCAATATTGTTACGGCTTTCTTCCGCACTGCGCTTGCCGATTTCAGGATCGGACCCTGCGCCCTGTCCGTGTGTAAGCTTTTCGCCAATTTGTATTTTTTGTGTTGCGCTGGAAACGGAAAGAGCTTGCTTGTCCGTGTTGATAGCGATGAATTCGACGCCTTTCGTTCCGGACTTAACCATTCTGTTGACAACGTTATTTCCCGCTCCGCCAACACCAACGACCTTTATTGTTACAACATTTTCGGGACCAGTTTCAAGCTGAAACGACATATACATAGCCTCCCATATTTTTGTAAATCTGAACTGTATATTTAGTTCAGGCTATAATCTAATTATCCGCTATATTTTATAACGAAATTCGCGTTAGGTCAAGTATTCTTTGTAAATATATTATGTGAACTAAAATATTATTTGCACTTTTTTACGGTTTTTCGCCACACAAATCGTTCTTTCTTTAAAATGGGCTGAATTGAGCCTTTTTATCCTGCGATAAATCTATTGTTCCGGTATCACTTGCATCCAGCTTTGCAATTGACCCCAGAAGCAGCTCGAATTTGTAATCCAAATTTTCGTTTCTGCCAAGCTTCACCGTAAATCTTTTGTCCAGATAGTCAAATTCCACGTTGGTGATATTGCTTAAGTCCAGCGAGTAAACATCAGCAATCATGTTTCGGTTGGACATAGCTGTTAGAATTCCTTTTAAGAATTCAGCCTTTGGCTTGTCCTCATCCGCAACGCTGATTACCTCCCCTTTTTCTGGTTTAACGGCTGAGAGTCCCTTAATCTTAATATAGGACTGCGCATCCTGCGTGTTGCATTCCTCCAACAGCCTACAATTTCTGTCAATAGACCACAACCCAGATTCGGATTGTATGACGGCAACGCTGCCGCTTTCCGAAACCTCGATAACAACAGTATTCGGGAGCTTTCGACTCACCGTAACTTCACCGATATAAATCAATTTCGAATATATTTTTTGAGCGACGCCAGAACGATTGACAAACATAAGATTGTCCCCATCCTTAACACCTGAAGCTTCGATGATTTCTTGTTGCATATAGTGACCCGCGCCGTTCACTTCGATATTGGACACGCGAAAAAACACGCTCATTCCAAACACCAGTGCGGCGCAGATTACTATAAACGAGACAGAGCTGAAAACAAAGCCTCGCACCCCGATATTTTTTTGTTTTTTTCTTTTTGGCTGGGCAGTCATCTTCCCCTCCCATATCTGTAAGCAAAGCTTATGTTATTCGCATTTTCGTTTTCTTAATACTCAAAGACGATATTAAACACTGACGCAAATTACACTCGGATCAAACAACGGAAGCCAGCCTGTCAAATTCATAGCTTATGTCGGCGCCCAAGCTTTGAAGCATTTTTTCAAACTCCTCATAGCCACGCACTATATGTCCAGAATCGTAAACGGTAGTTAGCCCATTTGCACCCAAAGCCGCCGCTATAAGTGCCGCACCTCCGCGCAAATCAGCTGCAGTAACCGGCGCGCCGATGAGATTCTTCACTCCGGTAACAACTGCAACGCGTCCGACAACGCTTATGTCAGCACCGAGCCTTGTCAGTTCCACTGCGTGCCTATATCGATTTTCGAAAATATTCTCAGTAAACACCGTTGTTCCCTCAGCTTTGAGACACGCCGCCATTAATAGTGGCTGTGCGTCTGTGGGAAACCCCGGGTAAGGGCGTGTAATAATGGGTTTCGGAGCGCGAAGCGACCCGTTTGATGTAATTTTTACCGAGTTTGTTTTGCGTTCAATATCACAACCCATATTCTCAAGCGCGGCAGTAACTGTTTCAAAATAAGCCGGAACAACTCCCTTGAGCGTAACACTGCCACCGGCAGAAGCAACGCAGCAAAGCGCCGTAGCGGAAACAATTCGGTCGGTCATAACCCTGTGTCCGACTTTTTTTTGTGGAACAATTCCGCTGATGGTTATGGTCGAAGTGCCCGCGCCGGAAATATTTGCTCCCAGTTTGATTAGGAAACTCTGCAAATCAATTATTTCTGGTTCTTTTGCTGCGTTGGTAATTATCGTTTCCCCTTCCGCTCCGCAGGCGGCAAGCATCGCATTTTCCGTTGCGCCTACGCTTGGGAAAGAAAGGTTGATTTTCGCGCCCTTCAGCCCCTCGTCACGGCAATAAAGGCTTCCGCCTTGGTCCGTAATCTCCGCGCCAAGATTTCTCAGTGCCTCCAGGTGAAGGTCAATGGGTCGCGCACCAAGCTCGCAACCGCCCGGATAACTCAAGGTTGCTTCATGGGCGCGAGCCAAAATGGCACCGAGAAAAATCACGGACGAGCGCATTTCGCGCATAAGGTCATGAGGAATGTCAGTTCTGTTCATCCCCCTTGAATCTATGCAGACAGTGTCCCCGTCGCGCTCCGCCCTGCAGCCCAAATGACGAAGAATGGCCATTGCGGCTTCAACATCACTCAACTGCGGGCAGTTGAGCAGTTCCGTTTCGCAACCC
>JAGPMA010000073.1 GCA_018053145.1 Oscillospiraceae bacterium
AGCTAATATTGTGTCCGTTTCAACTTGAAACGAACATCTGAAGGACCACCGTTCTATATATTACGATGAAGGAGGTTTTTAATGGATCGAGTTGCAAGCATTGTTCTGCTCATTAGAACATTCTCATTTATTATCGTTATGCTGACTCTTTGCGCAGTAAACATATTTATTTATGTTAGGCATAGGAAAAGCTTATTAACTATCTTCCTGCACATTTTCTCTCTGTTTTTGCTTATCGGTCTTTTTTGCCTTATCATAGATAACGTCATTCTTGATCTTTCCTTTGAAAGCATTTATAGAACGGCGGCGTATGTATCCTTCATTCTAAGCGGCATTTCCGTTGTGGCCGGCACTTCCGCAATTATAATAAAAAGTCGGAAAGAAAGCTTATCCTTTGGATTTTCTCCAAACCTTGAAGCGGTTTTCTTTTCCTCAGACTCGCTCTCTCTTGTCGCTGATTACAGTGGAACTATCACTCAGGTTAATCACCCCGAAAAGCTTTACGCGCTCTGTCGGAAGCAAGCAAATCTGACAAATATACTGTTGGGGCTAAAGGATAGGGTTAATACTGACTGGTCCTTTCCAGCGGACATACGCGAGATTACGGAAAGTATGCAATGCGAAGTAGCTTTTTACGAGCGGAAGGAATTCTACCTGTTAAAAGTATCTCCTATAATTTCAGGCAATGCTGGCGTTGGTTTTACCGTTTTGTTTGAGGACATCTCCGCTATTAGGCAAGGCGAAATCAAATTGAACGAACAAAACGCCTTACTCGCGCAAGCAAATGAAAAACTTGCTCATTTCGTCAAAATTGCAGGTGCTTTGGAGGCGCAAAAGGAACGATTAAATATACTTGAACAGATACAGGCTACACTGATTGAAAAAATAGAGCGAGCCATATCAAGTATTTGCAATATCCAAAGCAACAGTTTCGAAAACGGAGCCTATCAAAACGATATTCGAGAAGTTGCAAATCTGCTGAGAAGTGTCTATGCTGATGTAAGGTCCTCCGTCAGTCAAATTGCTGGAAAGGATGCGTAACGGATATGATAAGAATACTCATTGCTGACGACCAACTTTTATTTCGCTCTATGCTGAATGAAATGCTTACAAAAGATGCTGAAATTGAAATCGTTTCCTCCTGTTCAAATAGTGAAGAAGCGATTGCCGATTGTATGAAATACAAGCCCGACATTGCACTTCTTGATATTGGCATGCCGAATATAGGCGGAATTAGTGCTCTTAGAGAAATTAAGACAGCTCTTCCGCGTACCAAGGTCGCGATGCTTACTACCTTCGAGGATGACGAAAACATTATTGCCGCCTTAAAATTGGGTGCTGATGGGTATTTAATCAAAGAAATGACACCCATCGCTCTTATTATGGCAGTAAAATGCATTCAAAATGACCTTATTTTGTTTCATAACGGAACATATAGGGTGTTGCAATATGCTCTTGAGCTTTCTCAAAATACAAGAGCGCAAAAACGTGAAATCGGAGACATCGTATTTGATATGGCAGACATCAGCATAATGAAGCTCATCGTGCAGGGAAAATCAAATAAAGACATTGCGGCCTCTCTAAATTACAGCGAAGGCACAATTAAAAACAAAATATCAAAAATGCTTTCTGTTACCGGTCTTTCGGATCGCACAGGTCTATCTGTTTTTGCTATCAACAATGATATCATCTAGGCAACGTTGCGTGAATAATAAAACCGCTTTCTCCGTCAGAGCTGAAATCCACGCTGCCAGAAAGCGAGAGCACTCTATCTTCAATGCCGCTTAATCCATAACTTTTCACTATTTTCCCGCAGCCTGTACCGTTGTCTATGGCAAACACCTCAAGCTGCCGCGGCGTATATCGCAGAATAATATAGATGGTTTTTGCCCGGCTGTGCTTAATGGAGTTAGTCACAGCCTCCTGACACAATCTGAACACAGCTTCGGTCTGTGCGCTGTTTAGCTCATAGACATCGCCGTGAATGGCGATGTCAACCTTTATTTTCTCGTTTTTAAGATGCTCAACAGCACTTGTCAGCGATGATTTCCCCCAGTTATTTTCATAGTCCAAAGCAGAGTTTCTCAGGTCGTTAAGGCTGCTGGTCAGCAGCTCGTTTATCTGTGAGAGTTTTTCTCTTGCTGATTGGGCATTGTCATCCGCGGCAAGCTCCGCCGTTCCGATAACAACTGTCAAGCTATGTCCTAAAATGTCATGCACACTTTGTGCCATTTGCATCTTTGTTTTAGCTACAGCAAGTTCCTTTGTTTTCTCTGCCAAATTGTCAAGCCGGCGATTCGCTTCGTTAAGCTCAGCATTCTGCTGAGAAAGAAGATTCCTATTTTTTGATATTTCCGTTATATCCGTAAAATAGAGCAATATATGACCGTTTCTTTGAGTATTTTTTTCAAATTTATAGGCTTTTCCGTTTTCCAGTGCAAGTTCAAAGCCCTTGCTTTCGGATGAGACAAAGCTCTGTATGTCATTATTATCTGCGTGTTGTTCGAGGTTGCGATACACGAACTCATCAAGTCCTATGCTTTCGGTTTTCAACTCAAACATTGCATAAAAGGCGCTGTTGCCACCGTACAGCGTCTTTTTTTTATCCACAAACACGACACCCTGCGGCATTATTTCAAATAGCCGGTTGTAGGAAATAGGCGATATATCAAAAAAACGAAAGGTCAGCGCCGGTATCATAAAGAGAATCAGTGCAATGGTTCCCGCTATCGGCGTGAAGTCGAAGACAGGAAACGGGAATACCCACGGGAGCGCGCTCATTTTAAACAGTATATAGTAGAGGTTGGCAAACAACGGGATGAGAGTGATTGCAGCAAAGAATACGCCAAAGCCTCTTTTCCCGTGAAAACCCGGCTGTTTGGTGAAGCCCTGAGACAGCATGATAATTCCGACAAGTAAATAGATGTACTGAACGCTCTGAGCTGGATAAAATAGCGCCCCGAAACGGTCTTTATAAAAGTCATAATACGAATAAAAGCTCATATGCAGCGGATTTGTAACAACAGCTAGAAAAGATAAAACCGGCAAAATAGCCCATAATGAGAGTTGTGTTTTTGACGGGACCTTGTTTTTCGCGTATATATAGGCAAAAACCACTAGGCTAAAGCCAAGAAAGTCAACCCCAAAATACTGCGTGACTATAAAAAGCCATCGCAATCCCTCATTTGGCGCTACGGTTTTCAAGAGCTTTGAGAGCATCCATAGTGCAATCATTCCAACGACAGCCATATAACCGTATAAAAGCGGCGTTTTCTTTGCTCGGAAATAGACATAGGCGCTGAACGAAAAGAGCAGGATTAACGCCGTTATATGAAAAATACTTATGGTGTATATTTCAAAGGCGAGTTTGTCCGATATCGCCATATAGTCCTCCCCTCTTATTTTTTTGCCAGTTTTTAAAATAATTCTATCACACCAAACAGCATTTCACAACGGGAATACAGATTAGTCATTTTTCTCGTTACCTTTAGAAAATTCAGATTACTTTTGTGATGACCTGCGTCACTTTCCAAGTGACTGTCATCGCCTATACACTGATTTTGTAGCTAAAGCCCTTAAGGCAGGTGATGCGGTATTGAAACGGGCTGTTTTTGAAATCAAGCAAAACGCGGTTGGGCGATGTTACTTTGTTTTTAAAGATTCGAATGGTCAGGCGCTTGTTGCGTCCGGCAGCTTTTCACGGCGCTCAGAGCTTGAAAAATGCCTTGCAATGGTTCGAGAAACCGCACCAATCGCTCAAATTTGTGAAGACAGCGCAAGTTCTGCTCCGCCGTGCTTTCTGCTTTGCGAAAGTTATGGTGGGTTTTCGTTTTCGCTAATAGGCTTTAACGGCGAAACCATTTTCATAAGCAAGACATATATCGAGAAATGCACCTGTATCGAAGCAATTGAGAATATGAAAAGGGGCTCTCCAAATGCAGGTATCATTGACACGGTTGATCAGGATCAGGCACAACCATGAAGCCCTCATTTATGTGGGTAAAGAAAAATCAATTATAGGAGTGAGTGTAAATTATGAAAAAGCTATCCATTTTTTTAGTCATCGGTGCTCTATTGATTGCTCTGGCAGGCTGCGGTAAAGGCAATAACTCCGAGAACACAAATTCAAGCGAGGATCAAACGTCAGTTGAAGCCTCATCGTCTGAAAATGAAGCGACTTCGGGAGAAAACACCTGGCCCGAGGAGTTTTCCAAATGGGATGTCCCGACAATAGACAATGCCATCATTACATTTGCAGACAATAAAAGCGCTACATCAACCGGCTTTACACAGGGGATTACTGCTGTCGTTAATCTAAAGCAGTTATCCAAATCAGATTTTGACAAATACCTCGCAGCACTGGAAAAGAAGGGGTTTGAGAAAAACGAAGCTGAGTCTGTTGGGGATTTAATGCTTGTTTACGACAAGAGTGTCACAGGCGGCATTATTAAAATGACAATCATGTACGCCGAAGATACGACAACTATAACTGTCAACAATTCGGCGGCAGCGGCCGAAAAAGACGCGGCCGCTGGCGGCAGCTCCGATTGGCCCGAGTCGGTTAAAGGTATCCCCGAATTTACAAAAGGTAGTTACATTGAAACTGTCGAAATGGGCGGAGGCATGTATGCTATTAACTTTAAAGACGTCACGGAGGAAGACCTTGATTGGTATAGAAGCACTTTAAAATCAGCTGGCTTTGAGAAACAGGACAGCGAAGACACGGAAGGTTATGCAAAGTTTGACGCTGAAAAAGCGTATTCTGTTGGATTCGTACTTGAAGGCGGGAAATTACAGATTATTGTTCTCAGCAGCAGCTATTAAAGGAGAATGATCGTATGTTTAAAAAGATTGCGTCAATATTTCTTTGCATCGCAATGGTGCTTGTTCTTTTGCCGTTCTCCGCTTCCGCACAGGGCGAAGCGGGTAGCGTCGTGTCTGCGGGAAGTGGGTCGACCTTCGTCATTAAAAAGGATAGCAGCCTTTGGGGTACGGGAAACAACAACTTCGGTCAGCTGGGACTGGGGCATAAAAATGATGTGTCGCAATTCACGAAGATACTTGACAACGCGGCCTCTGTGTCGGCTGCGGAGTATCATACTGTCGTCGTCAAACGAGACGGCACGCTGTGGGCGTTCGGGGATAACAACGGCGGTCCGTTTTTAAAGGATACCGTGTCGCCAATGCAAGTGCTGGGTGACGTCAAAATGGCGGCGGCGGGTACCTATTACACGGCAGCTGTCAAGACGGACGGTTCGTTGTGGATCTACGGCACGATGTCCACAGGCAACGGCGCAACCAACACAAACCAGAATCAGTTTGTCAAGGCGATGGACGATGTCAAATACGTCTTTGCCGGAGACGACAACTGTCTCGTCATCAAAAACGACAATTCCCTGTGGATCTGGGGCGCGAACAACACGGGGCAGATTGGCAACGGGACGACGGGTAATGCCGTCCTGACGGCGACAAAGGTGATGGATGACGTGGCCACAGCAGCAGCCGGCGTCGGCGTCATGGCCATCAGAACGGACGGTTCGCTGTGGATGTGGGGAACGGGAAGCCGTATGCCGACGGAAAGCGGCGAGGTTGACGCAAGCACCGTGCCGGTGAAAATCCTGGACAATGCACTCCAGTGCAGTATGTCGGCCAACAATACAACCTGCTTTATTCTTAAAAGAGACGGCAGTGTTTGGGGCGCGGGCAACGGTCATGTGCTCAATGCCCTAGTCGGCAATCTGACCGTGGATTCGTTTGTCAAAATTACGGACAATGCCGTGGCGATTTCCTCGGAGTCGCGTCATCTGGCTGTCATCAAATCCGACCTGACGCTTTGGACTGGCGGTCAGAGCGTCGGAGGGCGGCTCGGCTACGGCGATCCGGATAAGTACGACAAATATACGCTCCGGCAGGTGATGACGGATATACTCGATGTCCCGGCTGCCTGGGCCCTTGCTGAGGTCCGCGAGGCGGAATACAGAAAGCTTGTTCCGCCGGAGCTTCAGAGCGAGTATACGAAAACCGTCACCAGAAGCGAGTTTTGCACGCTTGCTATAGTTTGTGTCGAGCAGGCAAAAAAAACAACGATTGATGCCTATCTTGCTTCTGTCGGCAAAACCCTACCCACTGTTTCGCCTTTTGAGGATATCTTCGCACTGGATGCACAATCTCAAAAAGATATTTTGGCAGCTTATGCTCTTAACATCGTTGCCGGAACATCTGCAACAACATTCGAACCGACGAACCCTATCACAAGAGAACAGGCGGCGAAAATGCTTACTGCGACCGCTGCCGCCCTTGGAGAGAGTACTCAGGCAAGTATTCCTGCTTTTGCTGACGGCGAATCGATATCTACCTGGGCAAGGCCGTATATTGGTTATGTATTCAACGCTAAAATTATGAGCGGTATAGGTGGAAATCAGTTCAGTCCAAAAGGCGAGTATCAAAGGCAGCAGGCTTACATGACCATGCTAAGACTGTATAAGAATGTAACCAAAATTGCGTAATTATCGAACATAACAAGTATACTCCAATCTGACCATTACCTTTTTTTAACGCAGCATACTTTTCTCTTTTATTTTTACAAGTGAATTTCTCTTTATCAAGATGCAATCAGATGTTTCACTCGCCGGAAAAGCAGGGAAACGTGGGTAAAATGCCGCACCAAACCGGAAACTGTAACACTTCTTACAATTCTCCTACAAATAACACAAGTCCGTAAACCCTTGGGATTCCTAAGGATTTACGGACTTTTTGTGGCAGGGGCAGAAGGGATCGAACCCTCGGCCTACGGTTTTGGAGACCGCCGCTCTACCGGCTGAGCTATACCCCTATATTAAATTGGTG
>JAGPMA010000074.1 GCA_018053145.1 Oscillospiraceae bacterium
GCTAACATCCTTCAACACTGGTTCGTCCGCCCCAGGATAGGTAAAGGTCACATGGTCAAAGGCCACACAGGCGCGGCCTTTGCGCAAGGCGGCACTGTATCTGCCGTCCTTGATGGAACTCTCGGTATTCAGCACTTCTGCGATGCGCTTAGCGCAGGCATAGGACACAGGAAAGAGCATAATGACCAATGCCAGCATCATGATAGCGGCAAGGATCATGCTGATATACTGGCTGTTGGCCACCAGGTCACCCACTGCCATCTCCCCGGCGGACACATACCAGGAACCCATGCCCATGACCGCTGCTGTAGTCACACCAAAGATCACCTGAATCACCGGCATCAGCAGTGCGGTCACCCGCCCAGAGAGAATGGTCATGGAGGCCAGTTCTCCATTGGCTTGGGAAAACCTTTCCATTTCTTTCCCTTGCCGATTGAAAGCCCGAATCACCCGTACCCCCTCCAGTGTTTCCAGAAAGATCTTGTTCAGTCGGTCAATCCGCTGCCGCAGGGTCACCGAGTAGCGGGAAACAAAAATCAGAATGACACCTACGCCAATGATGAGGGCGGGAATGGCCAAGCTCAGCACGGAACTGAGTTCGCCGCCGGTCAGAGAAGAGAGTACCAGCCCAGCCACCGCCATCAGCGGTGCAGTCACCCCCAGCCGCAACAGCAATGAGAGAAACATTTGGATGTTGGTCACATCGGAGGTACTGCGGGTCACTAGACTAGCGGTGCCAAACCGCTCCATTTCAGCGGCGGAAAAATCTTGCACCTGATGGAATATCTCACGCCGCAAATCAGCGGCAAATTTAGTGGACACCTTGGCGGACAGCACCGTGGCTGCCATGTTGAAAAGACAGCCCAGAATGGCCAGGGTTGCCATCACCGCCGCAATGATTAGGATGGTGTTTCGGTTTTCTCCGGCCACTCCGATGTCAATCATACTGGCCAGGGCAGTAGGCAGCAGCATGGCTGTCACAGCGGAGAGCAGCATCAGCGCCAAGAGGGCGGCCACATGCTTTCCGCTGAGTTTTACACGGGAAAAAATCGTACCCATAGTTTTCCTTTCTGCTCGTCGTACTCGCATTTTAGCTTGACAGGGCAAATAACAAATGATAGTATAAATGAGGCGATAGTATCATAGATGCTAGAATATCACAGAAGCAGGCGTTGTCAATAGTCCGAGCGAAAGTGGAACAAATGACAATCCTTGTTTCAATGATACGCAATTAAAGGAGACGTTTCTTATGCGAAGGACAACGGCTACAACAGACTATCTGAAAGAATGTATGGGTACAGCGTTGCTGGAACTAATGAAAGAAAAACCCATTGAAAAAATCAGTATTGAGGAGATGACTGCCAAGGCAGATGTAGGTCGCTCCACTTATTTCCGTTATTTCAAAAGTAAAGATGAAGTTCTGTCTTTCAAAATCACATGTCTGTGGAAGCGCTTTTCCGACGAACACGGTGCTACCAACTTCGCCACTGGTAGTTATGACGGCATCAGGCTGTTTTTTGAATTTTGCCTTTCCACTCGTCCTATTTGTGATCTGCTCTACTCAGCTGATCGCCAATATGTGATTCTAAACTTCTATTTACAAGAAGCGGCATCCATTGTCGCTAATGCCGATGCCAAAACGCACTACTTTATCCAATTTATTACATATGGATTGTTTGGGCTTATGAATGCGTGGGTATTACGAGGCTATAAAGAAACCCCACAGGAAATGGCACAAATAGTTTGCGATTGGGAAGCATCTTCGGAGGAGAAATAACATAGAGGGGGGTAAACATATGGGAAAAATCATTCGACGCATTCTAACAATTATTCCAGCGGTGGCTTTACAATCGCTCTGGCTTTTGCTGTTGATGAAATGGCTGACCCCTTACGCACCGATTATTGTGTCACTGCTTTCCGTTGCAGCGTTTTTCTTGGTGGTATTTATTATTATAAAGAGAGATGAAACCGCTTATAAATTGCTTTGGCTGCTGGTTATTCTGTCACTACCTTTGGTAGGAGCGTTACTATATCTGCTCTTTGGAAATAAACGGACGGCCCGCCCTCTAAAAAGGCGCTTGCAGCAAGTTCAAAAGAGTTGCAATCCGCAGCCTCTTCCAATAAAAGAAGCGCCCTTTGACGGCGAAAAACGCATGGGGCAAACAGTGCGGTGGCTGGAAGAAAAAACGCAATATCCGATGTGTGCAGTTGAGCAGGTTCGTTACTATCCGTTGGGCGATAATATGTTCCCTGATATGCTTGCCGATTTGAAAAATGCAAGAAACTCGATTTACGTAGAATACTTCATTATTGAGCCGGGGCATATGTGGGACGCAATCGTGAACGAACTGGAAGTAAAAATGGAGCAGGGCGTTGATGTACGTGTGATATACGATGATCTTGGCAGTATTTCTTCGTTCAATTTCAGTAATGTCCGTGAACTGAAAAAGAAAGGCATTCCATGTATTCCTTTTAATCCTTTCCTTGCCTTAAAAGGAACTGCAAACTATCGCGATCATCGCAAAATGCTGATTATTGACAACGAAGTTGCTTATAGCGGAGGTATCAACTTATCAGATCGGTATATCAATTTGGAACATCCCTATGGACACTGGAAGGACACAGGCTTTCGGATTACTGGTGAGCCAGTAAAAAATTTTACCCATATGTTCTTGACCTTTTGGAACGCATTTTCGCTGGAAAAAGAAGCAGGACAGCTTGCAATGCCCACATATCCCAAAAGGTATCCTGCGCCGCCGCACACATTTGATGGTTATGTGCTTAGTTACTACGATTCGCCCCTTAACCATGAAGCTACCAGTAATCAGCTCTTTATTGACTTGCTTTCTCAAAGCACGGATTACGCATGGTTTTTTACACCGTATCTTATGCTTGGCGATGACTTGATGGATGCAATGATTTCCGCTGCTCAACGTGGTGTAGACGTGCGGATCATTATGCCCGGCATCCCTGATAAGAAGCTGATTTTCCGTATGTCTCGGAGCTTTTATCAGGTGTTGCTGACTGGCGGCATCAAGATTTATGAGTATACTCCCGGCTTCGTTCATGCAAAGAGCTTTGTATCAGACGACAAAGTTGCGACGATAGGAACTGTCAATCTGGACTACCGCAGTCTCTTTCTCCACTTTGAAAACAATTCGTTCTTTTATCGTTCCAGTATTATTGCAGCAATAAAGGACGATTTCATCGCTACACAGGCAAAATGTAAAGAGGTAAAGCCCTATGATATGAAACATTATTCGCGCCGCTGGGTCGTAGATGGTGTCCTTCGTATTTTCGCACCGCTATGTTGAGGTTTTTATGAAGCATTTTCTTATGTGTCTGCTATATATCGCGGCGTTAGGGGTTCTCTCCTTTGTAGTGGGGCGCTTGATCCCGAAGCATTGGTTTCACGCCGATCGTTTTCCTTGGGTCTGCCACCCGGCAGAGCAAAAACTATGGAAGCGGCTTCATGTTCGGAAATGGCAGGCAAAGATCCCCGATATGAGCCGCATATTCGTTAAAATCATGCCGGAAAAGAAACTGACAAAGGAAAACTATGAGAACTTGCCGCGCATGATAGAAGAAACTTGCGTGGCAGAGTGGACACATATTCTGTTGTCTATCGCCGGTCTTGGACTGCTGAAAATATGGTCCGGTGTTGGCGGGGTATGTATAACGATTATCTACATTGTGCTGGGTAATTTGCCGTTTATTGTTGTCCAGCGCTATAATCGCCCACGCCTGCAAAAGCTGTTTGCTATGCAGCAAAGGAAAAAATAGGAGATTCAAATGCAAACACTAATTCTAAGCTGCAACACTGGCGCAGGGCATAACTCCTGTGCGCAAGCAGTTCAGGAAGCCTACCACTCTCGCGGAGAAATCTGCAATATTACAGATTCTTTGCAGTTTATTTCAGAAAAAGCATCCACGTTTATTTCTAATTGGCATACCCGAATTTACCGCCATGCTCCAAGGCTTTTTGATGCTGGGTATCAGCGTGCGGAATCTCACGAAGATATTTTTTGTGAGGGAACGCCGATCTATAAGCTACTTTCCTCCGGCGCAGAGCGGATGTATCAATACATCCGCTCTGCAGGCTACGATAATATTATCTGTACTCATGTATTCCCAGCCTTGGCGTTGACAGAAATGCGCCGACAGCACCCATGCTTACAGCTTGTAACGAGCCACATTTCTACAGACTATACCTGCGCTCCCTGCACAGCGGATTCTGCGCTGGACTGGTATTTCATTCCGTCCACTTCGCTGTTAGGTGAGTTTGAACAATGTGGACTTCAACCTCAAAAGCTGATCGCCAGTGGAATCCCTGTGCGGCAGCAATTCTACCAGCGTGTGTCACAAGAAGCAGGAAAAGCCAACGCCGGAATCTCTCCTGCTCATCAGCATATTTTAATGATGTGCGGTAGCATGGGCTGCGGTCCAATGGAGGAGATTATATCGTATCTCTGCCCTTACCTCACAACAGAACAAGAACTTAGTGTTGTATGCGGCACAAATGATGATTTACGCAAAAAACTCCAAAAAAGAACAGAAAAGTATTCTCAAGTTCATGTTCTGGGAACCGTCAATAATGTGCCGCAGCTCATGCAAGCCTCAGACCTATTCCTGACAAAGCCCGGAGGTCTAAGTACATCTGAGGCAATGGCGGCAGAGTTACCAATGGTGCTTATCGATGCAGTGGCTGGCTGCGAGACACATAATCTGAATTTTTTTCTGCGTAATGGAATGGCCGTCACAGCCAATACGCCAAAAGCAATCGCAGACACCACAATAAAAACGCTAAATGCCCCAGTGCTTCTTTCTAAAATGCGCGCGGCAATGCGGTCGCAGACGGAATGTACGGCAGCCGATAAAATCTATGAATGGATATACAGTCATGCAAAGTAATCATATAAAGCCGGAAGTTAATTACCGTGAGTTCCGCATCCATAAACTTAATACACCTGAATTTTCTCACGTCAGGCTATTGCTTTACTGGCCAATTTTCGGCTTGCTGTTTTTGTTTCTTGAGCGGTTGCAACCGCAACGAAATTACTATCCCGTCTATTGTGGACTCGATGATATAATACCATTTTGTGAATGGGCGTTGATTCCGTATCTATTTTGGTTTGTCTTTCTAATCGGTACGTTGGTTTATACTTTTTTCGTCGATGTACCTGCATTTCGGCGTATGATGTATTTTGTGATAGTCACCTATACGATCACGGTTTTGATTTACCTGTTCTTTCCAACCTGCCAAAATTTGCGGCCAGAAGCATTTGTACGCAATAATCTACTTACACGCTTTATTGAATTATTCTATAGTTTCGATACCAATACAAATGTTTGCCCCTCACTTCATGTAATAGGCTCTGTTGCCGCGATGTTTGGGTTATGGGATTGCAAGGCGCTCCAAAGCGTCGGATGGAAAATCGCTGCTACATCAATCGCCGTGTGTATCAGTCTCTCCACCGTTTTTATGAAACAGCATTCTATCATGGATGTTCTCGCTGCATTGCCAGTCTGTTTCTTTGGTTGGTGGATTGCCTATAAGATACTCCCCAATAATAAAACAAACCGATTTCTTACGAGGATGTAATCATGGATAAATCCTACAAAAAGCCGCTTCTACTAATCACGTTTGGGGTGATCTTATTTGCGGCATTCAACAATCTAAACTATGTTGCCAACTTTCTAAAATCGTGTATTGGCTTGCTCGCTCCGATTTTATCAGGCCTTTTGCTGGCCTTTGTTCTGAGTGTACCCGTGCGCGGACTGGCAAAGAGGCTTCGACGAAAGCTGACTAAAGCTACAGATCGGCAAATAGACATGATAAGCCTGTTACTGACGCTGATATGTGTTATTGCGATTATTGCTCTTCTGTGTGTAATTGCGATTCCACAGCTCACTGCATCTGTAAAAAGCATTGCTGCTCTTGTTCAAGAAAAATGGCCTGACTGGGTCGGCTTATTGCAAAGATACGGCATTGACACAGAGAAACTGTCGGCACATTTTGCTGCGCTCGATTGGAAATCTATTCTGCAAAGCATTTCGAGCGAAATGAACACAGTGATTTCCTCAGTTGCCAATGTTGCTGGCTCTACGGTATCTGCGATTGCTGATGTTGCAATTTCACTTGTGATCACATTCTATGTGCTAATTGGATGGCGTGAATTGAGCAGTCAAAGCAAACGGGCACTGTATGCCTACTGTAAGGAATCCGTTGCAGATAGAATTTGCCATATTTCGAAACTTGCACATGACACCTATGCGAAGTTTCTTTCTGGTCAGTGTGTCGAGGTTATGATTCTTGGAACATTGATCTTTCTTTCGCTTTCTGTTGCAGGGATTCCATATGCGGGGCTAACAGCCGTTTTAACTGCCGCCTTTGCATTCGTTCCTTATATTGGAGCATTTCTCTCCTGCGCTTTCGGCATTTTATTTACTTTATTGGCGGCTCCGAACAAGGCGCTCCTATGCTTTATCGTCTATCAGGCAACTCAGTTTGTTGAAAATCAGTTCATCTATCCTCACGTCGTGGGAAACAGTGTAGGGCTATCC
>JAGPMA010000075.1 GCA_018053145.1 Oscillospiraceae bacterium
TATTGCATATGAAACTTCAATAGGATGAAGGTATGGGCGATCTCACCAATTACGGTGAGGTTGCCCATCTTCTATTTCACCATCACATTCCGAGAATTGTCCAGAGTATCCTTGCGTAAAGGCGGTGACCTAATACTGTTTTTCATCTTAAAATCCTCCAGTCGGTCTTAATTACACTCCCTCCACCATACAATATGGTGAGGGGGTGTGCGCATGGCAGTTATTTTAGCGTTACTGGCAGGAGTTTTTACTGTGGTTGAGTCCAGCATCAACTCCCAGCTTGGTAAGCAAATCACTCCCAGCATTGCCACGCTTCACAGCCTTGCAACGGGAGCAGTTTTTATGCTTATCATCAGTTTGGTGCGTGGATCATCTTCACGATACATACAGGTTTTCTCAATTAGTCCCGTTTGGCTCATCGGTGGTTTCTTTGGGGCAATGATCATCTATCTATCCTCACGAGCCATTCCTGTGCTTGGTGTTTCAAAAGCCTTGACACTGATTCTTACTGCACAAATCATAACCGGTCTTTTGATTGATTTGTTTTTTGAAGGGGTTCGTATTGATTTTTATAAAGTGTTCGGTGTACTGTTTTTACTTCTTGGCGCAAACCTTGTTATACGTTAAAGGGCGTTGATTGCAAAATACAATCAACGCCCTTTGGCTTTTATATCACTTATTTGAACAGTTTAATTGTTCCTGTGTCATTGAGATGCCGCAATAGAGAAAGCAATATCGGAAAACCGAACAGACCGAACACACCGAAAAGCTGCGCCCCCACAAACATACTGGCCAAGGTGACAATTGGATGTAGCCCAATTTGACTGCCTACGATTTTGGGTTCCAGTATGTTGCGGATAACTGTAATAATTAAATAAACCACCAGCAGCCCGATTGCCAACGGATAGTTTCCTTGGATGGCAGTAATTACCGTCCATGGAATCATAATACCGCCGGTACCCAGCACGGGTAGAATGTCAAAGATGGAGATAGCCAATGCAATTAAAATTGCATTGGGAACACCGATAATGGACAGCCCGATGGCAAGCTCTACAAAGGTGATGCTCATAATCAAGGCATAGGAACGGATGCAGACAAAGAGCGTGCCCACCACATAGTTCTTTACTTGCAGTAGCAGCGCTCTGGCCTTATCGGATAGCTGTCGAGAGGCAAAGCCCACCAGCATATCGTAATCGCCTGCAATGAAAAACGTGGAGATGACCATAAGCAGAAGCTTGATGAAAATCCCCGGCAAAGACGAAGCGTAACCGGATAACGCACTTACAGATTGCACAGACAGGTTTGTCACAAGCTCTCCAATAGACTGAACAAACTGGGAAAACATATCGTTTAGTGCCGCAACAAGTGCGGGGTCCATCTTGAAGATGATTTGTTCAATGCCATTAAAAAAGGCACTAAGCGCCGGCTCAATTTCCGCTGTGTAAACTGAAGGCAATACCGATACCATGTCGATTGTGGAGGTAACCAGCTTGATACCCAAAAGCACCAGCAGTAGTCCAATTATGCTGTAAAACAAAAGCACCAGCAGCAAGACCACAGGCTTATAAGGCAGCTTGGTTTTTTGGGATATAAACCTTGCGGGCGTTTTTAGAATATATGCAAACAAAAATGCCAGTAAAAACGGCGCAAGCAGCCCAAATCCATATTTCACGGTAATATATACAAGTAACGCAATCTGACCGCCATAGAGCAGATTTACTATAAATCGTTTTCGTTTTTCGTAGTCCATATTTTTCTCATTTCTGCAAGGTAATTATTCCATATTGAAAATACTGTTTTTGTTACAGCTATTTAAGTCCGGTGCCTAAAAAATATATTAAGCAAATTCATTTAAATTCATCACGCATCGGTTTCGCCAGCCGCAGGATTTTCTAAGCAAACCAAAGCCGTTTCTACCTGATGATCACGGATTTCTGTGACCTTTATCACCAGTCCCTCCGTCTCCACCTCGGCGGTGGAGCCGTCCTGCGGAATTGTGCCAAGAGCTCCGAAAATCAATCCATTAAAGGTATCATATTCCTCACAGGGAAGTGCTACGCCAAGTGCTTTGGAAACCTCCGCAAGCGGGGCGTCACCATGGATTTTCCATGTCTTAGAGTCAACCGTTTCAATCAGCGGTACTTCGTTCTTGGTGGGTTCATCATCTCCCAAGTCGCCCACAAGCTGCTCAACGAGGTCATTAAGGGTGATAATACCAACCATTCCACCGTATTCGTCAAGTACCACCGCCAAGGTGTTGTGGCTATGCTTCATGTTGCGAAAGAGCACATCAGCCTTGACACTCTCGGGTACAAAGTAGGCAGGCTTTACCGCTGCCTGCATCACAGCCTCTCGGCTTTTGTCCTCCAAGCGAAAATAGTCCTTTGCGTTGAGAATACCCATAATATTATCGGCAGATTCATCGCAAACAGGGTACAGGGTGTGGCGGCTGTTATGGATGGTGGCTTTCCAATCTTCCATGCTTTGCTCCAGCCACAACAGGGAAATCTCTGTTCGGTGGGTAGCAATGTCTCCGGCAGTCAAATCATCAAACTCAAAGACATTTTGGATAAACTGCTTTTCCTCATGGTCAATCGCGCCCTTTTCGCTGCCCACATCCACCATCATGCGGATTTCCTCCTCGCTGACCTCCATATCATCGGCATTGGGGTCAATACCCAGCAGATGCAAAATTGCATTGGTAGAAATCGTCAAAAACCAAACGATGGGTGCAAACAGCTTAGCGATGCCGGTGATGAGTGCAGACATACCCAGTGCCAGTGCCTCTGCCTTGCGCATAGCAACCCGCTTGGGCACCAGCTCACCGAAAATCAGTGTAAAGTAAGAAAGCACAAGGGTGATGACCACTACTGCAATGGCATCCAATGTGGCAGCAGGCACGGTCACTCCAAGACCAATCAGCCAAGCGACCAAGCCATCAGAAAAATTTTCCGCTGCAAAGGCACTGCCCAAAAATCCGGACAGGGTAATTGCTACCTGTATGGTTGCCAGAAATCGTGCAGGCTGGCTGGTGAGCCGTGCAAGGCGCACCGCTCGTTTGTCGCCTTCGGCAGCCAACTTTGCAAGCCTGCTGTCGTTCATTGAAATAACTGCAATTTCCCCACAGGCAAAGACTGCGTTGAGTGCAATCAAAAGCACCTGTAATAAAATCATAAATATAATAGAACTTTCCAAAATAAAATCCTCCTCAAAATTAATACCATTTTGTAATTAAAACGCAAAAAGACACAGCCTACTGCGCTACTCTCGTAAGCATAGGCTATGTCCTATTCGGCTTAATATATGACATGAAGGAGGCTTATCTCCGTTATTACTGTCAGCATCGTCCATAATTTGTATGTCCATCTCCCTTCAAAATAAGTATGCTTAAAATCATACCAAAAGCAATGGTATCGGTCAATAAACAAACTGTTAATTATTATATGCACAAAGGTTATGCTCAGATTTTTTACTAAACAAAATCGGTGAAAGCTCACTCTATAACCCAAGTATAGTCCAGGATATCCTTGCATAAGGGGAGATCGTAAGATTGGATATTTTAGTGTTATTTTCACAGATGTAATCTGCTTTGCTTGTTGTTTGTAGCTTGTTGGCATGGTAACATAAAAGTGTCCCTACAAATAGAAACGCTTTTTCCTATGGGCAAATGGACGGCTGACTCCTACTCTTGGGATAACGAGAAGTGCTATAAGAATGCTGTCATTTCGTCAAATATCTATAATGCGTATATGATCACGATGTAAAATTATATGAACATTTAGCTCAAGCTCTCTACCATTTTTGCAATGACATTTACTGTATCAAATATTTTTTGAAATGCCTCACTGATCGGTTTTTCATCCGTATATCCTCTCAAGAGTATTTTTCTACTCTCCACTTTCCAATACCACATATCAAATATCGGGTGTCCGATATAGGCGTCGCCAAAATCGATTATACCGGAATATTTGAGCGTGTTTTCGTCCACAAAGACGTGTGGAATATAAGGATTGACATGCAGAGCCACAAACACATCTGCATCCTGTATGTTTTGCAGTTCTTCTTCCACGGCGTCCAATGCAAAACTCAGCTTTTCCGGACTAATGCCGTCTTTTTTTTGCAAAGCAGATTGATACCTTCGTTTTAATCTTTCTGTTAAATCCGAAGGGTCATCACAAGGGAAAAGACCGCTTTCCGCAAAGAGTTGTTGGTCTATGCTGTGTATTTTTCGCAGCTCTTTCCCCAGCTCAAATAGCAGAGCGTTCTTTTCCTCTTTGGACAGCTTCGCATCTTCAACTGCAATCCCCGGCATACGCGTCATGCAAGTGTATTCGATTCCGTCTTTTTTTCCATACCCAAGCACACGGGGGACATTTACATCGGTTTGCTTTTCGAGCTGTCTAAGGAAAAACACCTCTTTTTCAAGACTTGTGCTTGAGCGTAACTGCTGTGGACGCTGTACTTTCAATATGATGTTATCATCAACCGCATAAGTCCGCGCCTCGCCGCCCGATTCGTCAACATGCATTACTGTCTTTGCTTCGGGAACGTATTGACGGACGATGTCAAGAACAAAATCATCGCCCAATATTGGATCGGGCGCATTGCGCTGAAAATAGATAGTTTCTCTCATAATAGAATCTCCCCTTTGTTTTCTAATTTTGTACTGAATGTAACTGCAAAGCGGTTACACCACCATCCCCACGCCGTTGCCTTTGTATGCCTTATCGAGTGCCTTTTGCAGTGCGAAGATGCCAAACAGCATTGAAAATACCGCAAAGCCCAACATAACAAGTAGATTGCTTCTGACAATACTGTTTTCAAAACCACAGCCACTCAGCATGACAAGCCGGATTCCCTCAAGTGCGTATGTATGAGGAATGATGCGTGAAACAAATTGTATACCAATTGGCAGGACTGCAAGGGGATAGTAGATGCCTGAGAATATTCTCGCCAATACATCCACAAGCCATGTAAAAGGCTCTCGACCTTGCTTGACTTCGAGATTGAAAAAGTTACTTGCGCCAATCAGCCCGAAGCCGAAGCATGTAAATACAAAGCACAGGTAAAACGCAATTAAGGGGATCACCGGGATGTTTGCATTGATATTCACGCCTACAATCAACACGGCGAAAGTCAAAACTCCGACTTGGATAATGAGCTGATATAAAAATGTCCAAATAAATCGCCCAGATATAAACGCCCAAATACCATAGGAGGACGAGTTGTAGACTTCAAGCCGTTTGTCCCAAAAAGCAGTGCTTATGCTCTGATAGGGCAAGGTCATAATCGTAGCGGCATTTTGAAAAAACACAACGCCGATCACCATGTAGGAAACAAAATCCCCGCCATAGCTTTCAAGCGATTTGTCCGCATAGTCTTTTAGGAATATGGAAACGAAAAACCACATGCCCGT
This sequence comes from Oscillospiraceae bacterium, assembly GCA_018053145.1. GTDB lineage: Bacteria > Bacillota > Clostridia > Oscillospirales > Oscillospiraceae > UBA2658. The sequence goes on from JAGPMA010000075.1 coordinate 5,417, forward strand.
TGTAACGAAGCTCTGCACAATAGTCAGTATAAAACTTGACGGATAAAACCGCATGGCGAGGTATTCAAGCCTCGAAAAAGATAACGCTGATTTCAGAAACATTATTTGTCACCTCCCGCCCTTATTGTATCAACAAAAATATCCTCCAAGGTCGGCTCGTTTGTCGCAACCTCCAAAATTTCTGTGCCATGCTCACGCAATATTTTAAGAATATAAATCAGTTTTTCGTGTAGATTGTCCATCTGAATCTTAAGTGTTTCGCCTTGATACTCGCAAGCGATGACATAGGGCAAAGCCGTAATTATTATCAGTGCTTCATCGAAAATGATCTTGCAAGTAATAACAAGTTCATCATATTTTTGAAGATTTCTGCGTAAATTCGCTACGGTGTCGCAGCTTATGATCTTTCCCTTGTGCATTATGGCAACGCGCTCACACAGCTCCTCCGCCTCAAAAATGTAGTGCGTTGTGAGTATTACAGTAATACCAAATTCCCGATTGATTTTTCCCACAAGCTCCCGCACAGCCTCCGCGCCTTTTGCGTCAAGCTTTACGGTTGGCTCGTCTAAGAAGATAACGGGATTTTTTACAAGTAGCGATCGCGCAATGGCAAGCTTTTGTCGGTTGCCCGCCGAAATGCTCATCGGCCAGTGATTTTCATATTGCCGAAGATCAAGAAAATCAAGCATTTCATCAATACGCGTTTTTCTTTGTTCTTTTTCCAAGTCATACACGACCGCCCAAAATTCAAGGTTTTGACGGACGGTTAAATTGTTATCCGTTCCAACATCGGCAGTCGGTGCAACAAGACTGACCTTGGAGCGGATTTTCTTATGCTCCTTGTAAATATCAAAGCCCAGCACCTCGCCGGTGCCGCCGTCTGCCTCCAAAAGCCCCACCATGACCTTAATGAGTGTGGTTTTCCCCGCACCGTTGCTTCCGAGTAGTCCGAATATCTCACC
>JAGPMA010000038.1 GCA_018053145.1 Oscillospiraceae bacterium
ACGAGTGACAGCGAAGACCGATTGGAAGGAGTCTGAGCTTAGTGGAGTAATATATTCCTTATAAAAATCATTTCAAAGGATTAGAGAAATCTAATCCTTTTTCTTTGTATTTTTATACCAAAGCATAAGAATTTAATGGCCGGGGTCAAATTGCAGGAATTGGAGAGGGCTGTTATGACAATTACGAATTTAATTTTTCATTTTGGTGATATTTATCCTGCATTAGTTTGGGTTGATGAAACTGCAGTTATAGTTTACTCAGGATATCCTCAACTTACTCAAATATAGAAAGCGATAAAAAAGGTAGGAATCCCATTTGATAAAATCAGCAGGATTATTCTTGCCCACTAATTGCCGGTGATATGCTTTGAGTTGCGGATGGGTATCTTGTTCCTTCTCCTGAGCAGATTAATTTCGATCATAATATGTATCGTCATTTTAATTAGTGGATATGTTCCCACGAACAGTAAAACCGTTGATATGTTCCCACATACCTCGAAAACGCTAAAAAACGGTTGACCTGTTTCCACTAACGTATGGTTCGAAATTTCGGCGGTAGACATCATTTAGGCCAACTCGGGCCACGTTGAGACGGTGGTATTGATGTCACGGGTAAAAGAGCAGATAGCTTTTCGGTAACGTTTAGTCAAAGGAGCTTTTTCATGAAATATGAGTACGAATTTAAAATGGACCAAATGTTTGATAGAAATGAAGAGTATGACTTGTTTATTTGTTCATGCTGTTTTGCACTCTCTGATTTATTGATAATAAACCAAGAAATACTTGAAGCCGTGAGCAATCCACAGAAATGGTATTCTTCAACATTTTTTAGAATTAATATGGGGTTTGCTCGTGAAGCCTACGAGTTGCTTAAATCAAAATTTACTAATGAAAGCTTTAAAAAGGAATATTTATTACCCATAGAAAATGCTGTTGAGCGCTATACAAAAATCGATAATATCATCAATGGAAAAACTGAATTAATGACCTTTAAAGAGCATAAGCTTAATGAAAATCGTCATCTAATTTTTCACTACCCTAAAAAGGAAGAAGACTACTGCCTAATTCAAGAAGTACTTTGCGACCTTGAAAAAGACGGCCAGAAATTCAGATATTACGAGTCAGATAATACAGATGATTCTGAAAATCAAAAATTCGAGTTTGCTGCAATTATTCAATTCAATGCGCTGTTTGGAATACATAAAGCTGATGGTAATGATTCCTCGAGAATTATAAATGATTTGGCCATTTTGACTACACAAATTATAAGTTTGCTTGAATTATTATTCGGTGAGTTTGTTAGCAAAAAACAATGGAGTATTGCAGCAACAAATAATTAAGATAATAACACGAAGTTTCTGTCCCTGTGATTTGAATACATTTCCAAACAAAGGCTCTACAGCAAACCCAAGGCACTCTACGGTAATCCCGTAGAGCGCCTTGATTTTCATTCATATCCGTAGTCATACGAAATTAAAATTCCTGAACGGATTTCTTGTTCACAACTCTAAGATTTCAATAAACAGCTTTGCAATTTCGGGATCAAACTGGGTTCCGACATTCTTGCGGATTTCTTCTAATGCAGTCTGCTTTGACAAGGCTTTCCTGTAGACCCGGTCAGAGGTCATTGCGTCATAAGCATCAGCAACCGCAAGTATCCTCGCAAGCAACGGAATTTCTTCACCGCTCAAGCCAAGAGGATAACCCATACCATCCCAGCGCTCATGATGAGCTAAAACGCACTCAGCTACAGCTGCAAAATCCGGTGATGACATGGTAATAACGAAGCCAATCTCGGGGTGTCTTTTCATTATTTCCCATTCCTCTGATGTTAGCTCGCCAGGCTTGTTTAAAATCCTGTCATCAATACCAATTTTGCCGATATCGTGAAGCAAAGAAAACAGCTCCAGTTCGTCCATGCATGACTGCGGCAAATTCATCTTCTCACCAATCAGCTTTGAGTATTGCCCCAAGCTAAGCGCGTGTGATTCGGTTTCGTAGCTTCTGGCAAACATCGTTGCCATGATTGACGAAAGCACCGTGTTATGGTGGCTTTTCTTGTCCAAAAGCTTACGCCTGTCGATGCATATTTCCGCTTCTTTTTCAATATCATCTATGCTGGTTTCATTTGTTTGCCTGAAGCCTTGTCCAAGAGAAAGATTAATCTCCAAGGCCTTATCAGTCAATGTCGAGTTGTGTTCCAGACAGGCTTTTTTGATATCCAAGAGCAATCCATTGGCTCTCTCACAATCGGTATTCGGAGAGATAATGCTGAATTCATCTCCCCCTGTGCGGGCTAAGATATCACTATCACCGCAACAGCTCTGTATGATTTTGGCGGTTTCGGATATTAAAGAATCTCCAATGGCGTTTCCGAAAGCATCATTTATTAAGCGCAGGCCGTTAATATCCACAACGATAATTGATAACGGCAGATTAGATTCCTGATCCAGTTGTGCCTTTGCTCTTTCATAATAGCCTCGATTAAAAAGATTGGTCAGAGCGTCATGGTCGTTGATATACTGAATTTGCACTTGTCGCTGTTTTGACTCCGTTATGTCAATAATAATACCTTCCAAAGCATCAATGCTTCCGTCCGAATTATAGACGCCTTGTCCTGTTTCAAGTACCCACTTGCGGGTTCCATCGGCAGTCATTATTTCATATTCACAGCGGAATGGCATTTTTAATGCCAACTGGTGTTCCCACTTGGTCCAGAGAAATTCCCTCATTTCCGGAACAATAATTTCGTTATACGAAAGCTCGCGATTATTTATCAAGCTCTCCGGTTTATATCCAGTCAGCTCACAGCAACCTTCTGAAATAAACATCATTGTCCAGTTCTCATCGAATTTGCATCTATACGCCATGCCCGGCAAGTTGGCAAGCAACATGCTCCGACTTCTTTCGCTTTCATGGAGCGTCTCTTCTGCAATTTTTTTATCGTTGATATCCTGAATAATGCATACATGGCTCCAATTTTCTTGCGCTTCTCCGTCAATCTGTATTCTGGCTACCTCCATATTAACCCATATGTATGACCCATCCGGTCTGATATAACGCTTTTCCATGGAGTATCCGGGTATCTTTCTATTACTGAATACGGCAAACTGTTCCAAATCTCTTTCGAGATCCTCTGGATGCGTTATTTCGCGCCAAGTAACAGAGTTTATTTCGTCCTTTGTTCTAGCTAAAATCCTAGCAAATTCCGCGTTGATTTTTGATCGACATTCATTGGTACCTACAAGCGATACTCCTACAGGAGACTGCTCAAAAACCGCCTTGAATAAAGCTTCACTCTCTGACAGCTTCTTACTAAGTGTTCGGGCTTTCGTACTGCTCATAAAAGCGCTGAAAAGCACGCTAAGCAGCAATATCATACCGGTCACAGAAGCCACTTTTGGCAGCACCTGATGGTATGTTTCCGCTTTCCAATATTCAGCCGGATAATCAACACCAAACACGGCGACAATTCTTCCCGTTCGGGGTTCTATTATTGGTACAAGTGCGCTGACCCATGTTCCCCATCTATCGGTCTGGGGTTCTGTTAGTACGGCTTCACCTGTTGAAAATGGCAATAAATCCAGCGCACTTGCCTCATAATACTCCTGCCCGGGGCCTGAATAACCATTTGAGTCAGGCACCTCCGAATCAACCAAAAAATAGAGCTTATTATCTTTCGATTCTAAGATATACGCATACTCAATTCCGGTTTTTTGTGCTTTGAAAATCATTAGGCCTCTTTTTATCGATTGATACGCCTCCAAATCGATGTCTGCGGAATTCGCATTAAAGGTTTCAATCTGGTAAGGATTAATAAACGAGGATACAGCTGCGGCAAGCCCTATAGCCTCAGTTTTTGCCCTGTCAGTGTAAAATTTTAAAGAATAACAACTATAAATAGCGCCAATAGCAATTGCAAATACAATACAAGCTACGAACAACTTTCCGGATACTATTTTATGTTTATTTTTGCTTCCCGGCATGTGTTGCTCCTCGTTTCTCTAGATTAGGGTCAATGCAAAGGATAAATAATGTGTTTGTTTTCATTATTAAAAAATGCCAAAACATCGCGCCTATTTTCGTTAAGAAAATGTAAGCGCCGTTCATTTTTTTATCTGGCCGAACACTTGTCGTTGTTTTTGAAAATCACATAATTGTTTTTTCCGTTGAATTTTGCTTCATACAGTGCGCAGTCAGCCTGATTGTAAATATCGGAGAAGCTGTAGCTTTCTTCGTCTATAACAGCAATGCCTATGCTGGTGGATATAATAATTCTGATGTTTTCGTAGTCCACTCCGGTTTTTAATCGAGCCAAAATTTCGTTTGCTTTGTCCACAGCAATTGATATTGCTGCCGTGTCTTTTACGTAAATCATAAATTCATCTCCGCCGACTCGTCCGACTATATCGCCTTTACGGAAAATGTTAAGCAAAAGATCCGAAAAATACTTTATAACGCAATCTCCCGCTTCATGGCCGAACCTATCATTTACGCTCTTAAAATCGTCAATATCAAGCAAAAACAGAAGACCCGCGCCGTTTTTTAGCTCCTCTCCTATCAGTTTTTCGGTCGTTGTTTTATTGTATAATCCCGTGAATAGGTCGGTTTGCGCCTCAAGCATCAGTGCTTCCTTGTTACGCACCTCTCTGTCAATGTCAAAAGCATAGCCGAAAAGATACACATCATCTGTTTCAACATCTCTAAACATTCGAAGAACCAGCCGAACCCAACGATAGTTATTATCTTTAGTGAGGTGACGATATTCCATTGGTTTTGGCTCAACACCTCTGTTGAAATCGTTAAGAAGATTTTGTCGTTCTAAAGTTTTGCAAAAATAATCATATTCTTCCGGTAGAATCCGAGATTTTGCATACTCAAACCATGCATCATATTCATTATGAAGCGCAACAAGCGGATCATTGTATATTTCGCTGCCGCTTATTACTTCGTTTTTTGTTAAATTCGCCTTTGAGGTATATATTGCGTCACGTGTAAGGGCACTTTGGAGCACGATTTGATTTCCAAGCGCCTGTGACAAGTATTTATTGTCCTCTCGAATCTTTCCGGCTTTATTAAGTTTGAAAGTATAGACAAGCATAAAATAAAAGCTGAGCAGAAGCATGAAACAGTAGCTCAAATGGTCGATGAACATATTCGGGATACTATAATCTCTTACATATACGCTTGAATTTCTGAACAAGGATAAAATACACAGCGACGCCCAAATTATTATATAGAGCGACTGTGTTTTGTTGTTCATGGCATATCTCAGGTCTTCCATGCTCACGAATTTCAGAATAACAAATAACGCCAGCCATTCTAGTATGTTTGAAACGAACAATACACCGAGGAGATGATATGGGTTACTGCACACCATATAAAGCGTCCCGTCGATTGCCAACGCAAAGACAGATATCACCATTCCCCTTAGGCACATTATGTTCATCATAATCGCAACTGACACGAACAAGCTGTCCTTCATCGATTTTCTAAAAAAGATTAGCAATTCTGCAAATAAAATGCCAAGGGTAATGAGATAAACAAAGTTTATAGGCACATACATTGCCATAAAAACCATCATGCCGGCATTAATTATTCCGATAAACAAACGAAAAAGCAGGCCGAAATGCTTTCCATAAAGCATTCCTTCAATTAAATCAAAACACTTTGTAATAAACAACAGATAGGCTATTGAGGAAGCCACAATAAGAATGGTTTTTTCCAATGTTAATCATCCTAACTTCAATTTTTGAATATTGCAAAACGGCACAATGCTTTGAAATACATGTTTTTTTCTCAGAGAATGCTGTTGCACAAATCTTGCTACAAATCGCTGTGCTATTTGGTTAGACCTATACAATATATTTATTATACAAAATCGTTACAAAACAAGTGCAAAGAGCTTTATGTTTTGAATTATTGCTTAATAATAACACCGTATTGTCTTTCAGTTTTTTACTTAAGCATCCGAAAACGCCCTTAAAAAATGTGCAATCGAAACTATGCGCTTTTTGCCGATTTTACACACACAAAATATCCATAAGCTTTGAAAAGGCTTGCGCTTTTCGTTAAGCATTTCTGCAGACATTTTTTTAAACAAATTATATCAATTAATTACATTAAGAACAAGCAAAATCGCTATGACAGTCATTTGCGCATAAACTCCTAAAAACGGTAAAACCTAAAACGAGCCGGAAAAGAAGGTGTTTATATACGTTATATTCAGAAGCTTGTTCGCCAAGTTACAAGCAGAAATGAGAAAATCTTTGACTCTGCTTCAAATTGCACAGAGGAAACAAATACTCAAAACCTGTCCGACAGCCTAAAAACAAATCTTGACTCACTGAAAAACCAACTTGGTGAAAGCTGCGATTTGATTGTACGCGAGTTTTCCTTCGGAAGGGGCGGAGGGCTTAACGCAGCTATTCTTTTTTTTGATGGGTTGACAAATTTGACGATAATTAATAACAACGTCATAAAGCCGCTGATGTACGACAGCCGCGTTTTTCGGTCAGTTACGCCGGCTGGTATCTCCAGCTTCGAGGAATTGAGAGATAATCTTGTTTCGGTTGGTGATCTAAAGACCATTAAGACTTTATCCGAAGCGACTGATGTCTGTTTGGCCGGAAATGCTCTTCTTCTTCTTGATGGTTTTGATAAGGCACTCGACATAAGCGCAAAGGGCTGGGATAAAAGAGCAATCAGTGAACCCGACACCGAAACCGTCGTCCGCGGCCCGCGTGAGGGCTTCATCGAAAACCTAAGAACCAACACAGCAATGATTCGGCGAAAGGTAAAAAGTCCGGGGCTTAAAATTATTTCCGTAAAAGTCGGTGATCGTTCAAACACGCAAGTTAATATCATTTATATTGACGGCATTGCTGACCCCGCGCTTATTCAAGAAATAAAACGCCGATTAAATAACATTAGGACGGACGCAGTTTTATCCGCAGGAAATGTCGAGCAGTATATTGAGGACTCAACATCATCAGTTTTCCAAACAATAAGGTATAGTGAGAAGCCCGACACCATCGCCGGAAAGCTAATGGAGGGCCGTGCCGCCATTGTCACAGACGGCACTCCTTTTGTTCTGACAATGCCAATGCTTTTCGTTGAGAACTTTCAAGCTTCCGAGGATTACGCCGTACGGACAAGCTACGCAAGCTCAATGCGCATTTTGCGCTTTATTGCGTTTTTTATCAGCCTATTCGGACCTGCACTTTATGTTGCATTGGCAACCTACCATCAGGAGTTGCTTCCCTCCACCCTGCTGATAACTATGGCAGCCTCAAGCGAAGGTCTGCCCTTTCCTGCCGCATTGGAGGCTGCCATTATGCTGCTCTCGTTCGAAATCCTCAAGGAAGCCGGCGTTCGTATGCCAAGGCCTATCGGCCAGGCAATCAGCATTGTGGGTGCTTTGGTAATGGGTCAAGCGGCGGTTGAAGCCGGTCTTGTAGGTGCGCCGATTGTTATCGTAATCGCAATAACAGCGGTTGCCAGCTTCGCCATACCTTTTGCCTCTGAAGCGGTGTCTCTTTTAAAATGGTTTCTGTTGGCATTGGCCGCAACCATGGGAAGCTATGGTATTACACTCGGTGCACTGGCAATAGTCATCCATCTCGCTTCGTTAAAATCCTTTGGCACAGATTATCTGGCGCCTTTTGCGCCCTTTCAGACAGCAGACCTTAAGGACACGATTATTCGAGCTCCGCTATGGTCAATGCGGACACGCCCCCGCTCACTTAAGCCTCAGGATTCTAAGCGGCAGGATTTTGAAATACCCTTTGAACCAGCGTCTGATCACAGCCAACCGCAAGGAGATAAAAAATGAAAACGCCCATTATTCATACTCTTGCAAGTCATCGAACATCACAAGCACCAAATTCAAAGGAACTCGCACGCCGCGCCGCTTTGCTAATTCTGTGCGTAATAGTTATTTTGAATCTATGCTCCTGTTGGAGCCGTCGTGAACTCAACACGCTTGCCATCGTGCTTGCCACGGCACTTGATACTGGGGAGAGGGCCGATACCATCCAATTGACAGCTCAAATTGTGAAACCGGGGGAAATTAAATCGAATTCCTCATCCAGCGATGATCAAGCACAAAAAGCCTATGCTAATATTGAAAACTCTGGCGAAAGTGTAATCTCTGCGTTAAACAACTTTTCTCATATTACAAATCGCAGCATGTATTTTTCGCACAATCGTGTCCTTATTTTCAGCAGCGAGCTTGCAAAAAATGATGTCGTGGCAGGCTTGGATGCATTCACTCGCAATTTTGAAACTAGAATGAATGTATATATTCTCATCTCTAAGGGCAGAGCCTCGGAAATATTAAATGAAGCGGTCGAGTTGGAAAAAATACCGGCCAATCATTTAGCTGAACTGCTGGAGAAACAGCGTACCAATTCGGAAACGGTAATTGTTACTCTAAGGGATTTCAGCATTGCCATGCTAAGCGACTCAAAAGCTCCTGTTGCCGCAATGGTCGAAATGTATTTGGCAAACGGAAGAAAAAAAGCCAGACTTGAGGGGACAGCAGTTTTCAAACAGGGGAAAATGGTTGGAGAACTCGATGTTACTCAGACCAGAGGTCTTTTGTGGGCAACAGGTGATACAAAAAAAAGCACAATCACACTAGATGTATTTGGCGGCAAGGTAGACGTGCTGATTGCTCACTCAAATGGCAGCATGAAGCCCACTAAAGGCGAAGACGGTTCAATCAGAATGAAGCTGAAAATCGATGCGGACGGAAGTGTTGAAAGCAACGAAACTGGTGAGGATTTATCAAGCGTTGACAGCATAGAAATGCTCACAGTGAAGGCTCAGGAATCTATACGAGCAGATATCGAAAATGCCATTAAGCAAGCAAGATATCTGTCTGCCGATGTTTTCGGGTTTGGTGAGGCAATCCGCGGCGATTTCCCAAAGGATTGGGAAAAAATTAAAAAGAATTGGGACAAGGAGTTCAGCAAGCTGGAGTACGACATTGAAATTGATATAAAGATAGATCGCACCGGCGGTTTAAGTAAGCCTATTGTTCCCGGAGGTGCGCAATGAAGCTTGAAAACGGGCATATCTCGGGACGGGCACTGATGTTCTCAGTATTTTGTTTTATGCAGGGTACAATGCTACGCTCGGCTTTTATTGTCGCCGTAACACGAAACGACTCCTGGGTGATGGCGCTTTCGGGCCTTTTGTTTTCACTGCCGCTCGTCGCCATCTACGTAGCGCTTATACGGCGCTTCGAGCAAAAAAGCTTGTTTGAAATCAATGAGCTTGTCTTTGGGCCTGTTCTCGGGAGGGTTTTTTCTCTGCTCTATCTGTTTTTCTTTTTAACACTCGCTGCGCTCAACACACACGATTTAGGGGATTTCGTAATTGGCTATATGATGCCTGAGACTCCTTTACCAGCTGTCATCCTTCTTTTTGTTATAGTTTGCGTTTATGCAATCCGTAAGGGAATTCAAAATATGGTTCGACTATCAACTGCTTTATGTGCAGTTTCAATAGGTGCTATCGTTATCAATACAGTTTTAGTTCTTAAGGACATAGAACTGAGTTTCCTAAAACCGTTTTTCCAGCTTCCGTTAGAAAAATATATTCAGGCTACTGCCACAGTCACCGCAATCCCGATGGGTGAAATTGTTGCCTTCACCATGATTACCCCCATGCTTAGCAAAGATGAAAAGCCCGGAAAAATGATGGCCTCTGGCCTAGCCCTGTCGGCTGCGTTATTAATGATTATTCTGTTGCGTGATATCGCAACCATGGGTCCCTTGCTTTCACTAATCAGGCTTCCTTCTTTTGAGTCGATTCGGTATATTAGTTTAGCCGGCGTTTTAACACGTATGGAAAGCCTTTACGCAATTATCCTTATCAGCTTGTTTTTGTTCAAAGTGGTAATGCTCCTATATGCTTCTGTGCTGGGGCTTGCTCAGTTGATGAATTTTAAAAGCTACTCTCCTCTCACGCTGATATGCGGTGGCTTCATTTTCTTTTATTCGCTTATCGTATATAAATCTTTAATGGAAAACTCCGATTGGGGTGCAACTACCGCTGTGTTTTTTTCTTTGACCTTTGAGTTTTTGCTACCTGTTATCACTCTGGCAGTGGCAAGCCTTAAAAAGACAGCCAAGCCAAAGGCGGTAGAAGGATGAAGCTAATCATGTGCTTTGCCGCCTTCGCCGCAATCGCTGCTGCAGATTTGCCGTCAATAATAAAAGCGAAGCAGTGGGTTGAGCTTGCAAAGTATGCTTTTGTCTTCCTTCTGACGTTTACTTTCGCGGTTTTTGTTTTACTGGACACAAATACGTCAAGTCCAATTAAATTACTGCAAACGTTTTACAGCGATGTGCTCCATTTGAGCTTCAAACAGGCTTAATCTTCACCTTTACGGAAATAATAACAGATTTTGTCTATCTGCTCTCAAGCGGTCTTCCCCTAAACCTGTTTTATGCCCAATGAAGATTCCCTCATTTGCTCTGTTGCAGCAAAAACTGATTTGCTGCAACAGAGCACTACTAATGGTTGATTATTGTTATAATAATCGTTATAATATGGTAATTACTTTAATCGGAAGTTTCGTCAAAATATCAATCATTTTATAGCTGCAACAATCAGATAAAGGAGCTTCAATAATGGAAAAGCTTTCGAAGCGTTTATGGGCATCCTTCCTTCTTCTCGGACTTATGGGACAGTTCGCGTGGACAATCGAAAACATGTATTTTAATGTTTTCCTTTACAATACGATTTCCACTGACCCAACTTTTATAGCCACAATGGTCGCGGCAAGTGCCGTTGTTGCAACACTGACGACCCTATTTATGGGTGCTCTTTCCGACCGTGTTGGGAAACGAAAGTTGTTTATTTGCGGTGGCTATATTCTCTGGGGAGTGTCCACGATGGCTTTTGGACTGATAACCCCCGAAACCGCGGCTGCATGGTTTCCTGCACTCAACGCCGTTTCAACCGCGGCAATGATGGTTGTGGTGCTCGACTGCGTGATGACATTTTTCGGCTCAACTGCCAACGACGCCGCCTTTAACGCCTACATAACCGACGTTACAAACGATAAAATCCGCGGAAAAGTCGAGTCTGTACTGGCCGTTTTGCCCCTTATTTCCATGCTCATCATCTTCGGTGGCTTTGATGCAATGACGAAGCAAGGGCATTGGAGTCAGTTTTTTGGAATTTTTGGTTGCCTTGTAACGCTGACTGGTATAGCTTCCGCATTTCTAATTAAAGACAGCAAGGTTGAGGCAAAAAAAGAGCCTTTTTTAAAAAACCTTGTATCCGGCTTCCGGCCGAGTGTAATAAGGGCAAACCCTGCTCTTTATCTGACCCTTTCAGCCTTCTGTCTGTTCTCCTGCGCGGTTCAGATTTTTTTCCCTTATTTAATAATTTATATGCAAAACTATCTGTTGATTGAAAACTACGCTATAGTGCTGGGAATTGTGCTGATTCTTGCCTCCGTCGTAAGCGTTATCGGCGGACGTTTTATCGACAGCATCGGCAAGCTTAATTTTGTACTTCCAGCTGCTGCCGTTATGTTTGTCGGGCTTTTGGGAATGTTTTTCTTGCGAAGCGCCGCCTTTGTAATAGTGTCCGGAACTGTAATGATGGGCGGCTATATGCTGGCGTCGGCAGCACTATCCGCTTCAATTCGGGATTACACGCCAAAAGACAGCGTCGGTGAATTTCAAGGCATCCGCATGATTTTCGCAGTGATGCTTCCGATGATAATCGGCCCCTCAATAGGTGCGGCCGTCATAAAAAACGGTGGCAGTACATACCTCGACTTAGGACAGGTTAAAACCGTCCCAACACCTATGATTTTTCTTGCAGCTGCGGCAGCCCTGCTGCTGATTGTCATTCCAATTATTTTTCTGAAACGGAGAAAAACAAATGAAAACAGTATGGGGCGATAAGCTCGACCGGAATCACCTATTAGATGAATATCCTCGCCCGCAGATGAAGCGCGAAAGCTATCTAAATCTAAACGGCGTGTGGGATTATGCGATTACCGACACAGAAAATACCCCCGAAAAATATGACGGAGAAATTCTTGTGCCGTTCTCGCCGGAAAGCGACTTGAGCGGTGTTTGCCGCACACTTCTTCCCTCGCAGACGCTGTGGTATCGGCGTACAGTATGTGTGCCCAACGGCTTCAACCATGGACGCATACTTCTGCATTTTGGTGCCGTGGATCAGCAGGCAACTGTTTTCATAAACGGCGTTGAGGTTGGCTCTCACGTCGGAGGATACACCCCTTTTTCTCTTGACATCACTTCAAATTTTAATGAAGAAAACACTCTTGTTGTAAAGGTTCGCGATTTCAGCGACAGCTCCTATTTCTCTCGTGGCAAACAGAAAACCGCGCGAGGCGGTATTTGGTACACCGCGCAAAGCGGTATCTGGCAAACTGTTTGGCTGGAAAGCGTTCCGAGTGAATACATTGCAGGTATTAAGCTTACCCCACTTTTCGACGAGAGCGAGCTTGAGCTTTCGGTAATCTCCGGCAGCCGCCTTCCCTGTCGAGCGCAAACCAACGGGCAAGAAATCTCCTTCTTTTCAAATGAAACAGTGAAGCTTAAGCTTCATGATTTTATTGCCTGGAGTCCCGAAAACCCGCACCTGTATCCCCTGAGTATCTCTATGGGGGAAGACAGCGTTGACAGTTATTTTGGTATGCGCAAATTCTCCGTTGAAAGCGATGAAAAAGGCGTTTGCAGACTTTACCTCAACAATAAGCCATATTTCCACAACGGCTTGCTCGATCAGGGCTATTTTTGCGACGGACTGTACACCGCCCCCTCGGATGAGGCAATGATTTTCGACATTCAAACGGCGAAGGATTTGGGCTTTACTATGCTGCGTAAGCATATTAAAATTGAGCCTTTGCGTTTCTATTATCATTGTGACCGGCTCGGTATGCTCGTTTGGCAGGATATGGTCAACGGTGGTGGAAAGTACAAAACGCTTACGATTGCATCTCCGCTTGTAACGGGAATACACTGGAAAGACAGCCGCTATAAGCTTTTTTCGCGTGTGGACAAGGATGGTCGAGAACAGTATTATCGCGAGGTGGACGAAACTGTGCGCCATTTATACAACACGGTTTCTCTTGCCATGTGGGTTCCGTTCAATGAAGGCTGGGGGCAGTTCGACGCGGCCGAAGCGGTCAAGCGCATTTTAAAGCTTGATAATACTCGAACAATCGACCACGCCAGCGGCTGGCACGACCAGAAAATCGGGGAAATAAGAAGTTTGCACGTTTATTTTAAACCCTATCTCTATAAAAAAGATAAGCTAGGCCGCGCGGTCGTGCTTTCCGAATTCGGCGGATATAACTACCGCGCCGAAGGTCACTGCTTCAACGACAGGGATTTTGGCTACAAACGCCTAAAAACACAAGCGGAGCTATTGTCGGCTTACGAGCATCTTTATAATAACGAAATCCTGCCCGCGAAGGAAAAGGGTCTTTGCGCCACAGTATACACGCAGCTCACGGATGTAGAGGATGAACTCAACGGACTGATCACATACGACAGGAAGGTCATAAAGCTCCCAGCGGAAAATGTGCTCGATATAAATAAAAAGCTAAATTCCTGAGGCAATCAAAGGCACAGCGGCTCTTAAGCAGTCATTTTTTCATTGAAGCTCATATAATGTAGCTGAGGTGAAAAACTATGTTTGACTATATTGTACAGCCGGGAGATACGCTTAACAAAATTGCTGATTACTTTGATGTCAGCATTCAAGCAATTATAAACGCAAACCCCGGCTTAAATCCTGATTATTTATACATCGGGCAACAGCTACGAATCCCGATTAGCAGATTTTTATATCAGAGCTACCCTTGGTACTATCTATATCCGTATTTGTTTGTTCGTTATCCTCGACGGCATTGGGACGACAGACGTCGATGGCCCTCGGGAAGTCGCAACAACGATGGGCGGCGCGACAGAAACGGATGGTGGAACACTGACGGCTGGAGGAATCCGGATGGTTGGCGAAACATTGGTAACAACCGCGACTTCGATGGCAGGCGTGACTTCGATGGTAACCGTGGTTTTGGTGGGAGGCGTGACTTTGACGGTAGGCGCGGAAGACAAATGAGAGAAAGCGGTTCGCTCTCTTCTCCCGAGCAAGAAATGCGGACTGAAACTCTGGAACACCTGGAATGAGATGGCTGTTAATTTCGTTCAAAGTCTTTAAAGGCAAAAAAACAAGCGATAGGCGAAACACTCACCTATCGCTTATTTTATACTTAAGTACGCTTACAACAAACACCGACAAGCGTCAGTGCCAATCTATGTTCACATACTTCATTACATAATAAACCTGTTTAAATCCAATGCAGAATGGCAGAAAAAACAATTATTCCAACAGCATCAATCGCGAATATTGTGCCAACGGCGATGATTTTTTTCTTTACAGTTTCCATGTCATGTACCCAATAGCACGCTGTAAGGAACGGCAAATAACCGATTAGGAACAGCACATACGGGAAGTTTGGCTGCCACCACCAATACTCCCAGGTAAGCACGCCGATATTATTCAATACACACTCGACAATTACAAAAAGAATGGAATTGAAAACTGCTAAAAATATTCGATTTGGAATTCCTAAAATTTTTGCTTTTTTATCTTTTGGCAGCATTTTCGCGCAAGCAATACCTGCGACCAAAAACATGAGGGTAATTTCGACATTCAGCCCAATAAATATTTCAAAAACCGATTTTGTCGGAGTTCCCCACACCGGTGCAAATTGGGTAAAGTGGAATACTAATCCATTCCAGATTTCGTTGAATACATCCACGCCCCAAAAAGCCAAGCCTGCAAACAATACATTCCAGTTCTTTTTTTCGACTTCAACGGAATAAACGTAAAACACAAAAATAAATATTGGAATTATGTACCACGAGAAGTTTGAAGCATCTCTGAGTTGAAGTAGCGACTGTTTTGCCGATTCCGCCATTATTATCCCCCTCAAACATTATTATACTGTTCCAATTGCACAAAACTATATTAGCATAATTTCCAAATAATTCAACTATTAATTTTTCAATTGTTGACTTAACAACAAATATCTGAGAGAATAAATGTAGATAAGACAAATATTTGTCGGTTGGTGAAGCTATGCAATATAAATTTGTTCCATATCTGTGGATATCAATAACCTTAACGATAATACTGTTTTTTTTAATCAGGTTCTCTTCGAAAAGGTTTACCGAAAAGGGCGTTCCATATTTTTTAGCGACGCTGATTCTATCTGCAATTTGGGTCGTTTCTCAGGCTTTGGAAATTGCTGCTGTCGACTTATCCGTAAAACTATTCTGGGCAAATATGATGTACATCCCTTCAACCATGATTCCGGTTGCTTATTTTTATCTGGCTTTGCGCTTTGTGGGTCTGGACAAGTGGTCAAAGAAGAGGTGGCTCCTAACGTGTTTATTATTGATACCACTCATTTATAACCTCCTTCTTTGGACAAACGGTTACCATGAGCTTATTAGGCAAAATATCTATCTCGATACCAGCGGTTCATTTCCTGTTGTGGGTAAAACCTATGGTCCATTGTTTTGGATATATTCTGTTTACAATTATTTAGTAACCATAGTTACACTGGCAATTCTTGTTAAAGGACTGCATATTCATAATAATCAAATGGAAAGGGCACAGATTATATCTCTATTTATCGGCTTATTATTGCCGGCATTCTCAGTTTTTATCTTTATTTCAAAAGCTCTGCCACTTAAAGTCGACCCGTCCCCAATAATGATAGGCATATCCGCAATAATAATTTCTTGGAGTATTCTAAGATATCATTTGTTCGACCTTGTGTCTTTTGCTCACTCGATAATCATTAATGAAATGAGTACAGGCATGATTATTCTTGACAACTCCGGTTCAGTGCTTGAAATCAACCCAGCTGCCCAGAGCATGTTAAGCGTTTTCCTGACTCAGTCATCAAACAACTCAATCGAAACCGTATTAAACGCGTATCCCAGAATGATTCAAGCTTTTAGGAATCAAAAGAACGAAACAACCGATATCTTTACAAAAACCGAGACCAGTTTAAACTATTGTGAGGTTTCTTTAAAGCAGCTTACCAACTCCGAAAATGTTCCGGTTGGCTGGATCTATCAGATTTATGATGTAACCCGCAGGAAGCTCGAGGAAGAAAGAATAAAAGAGCTGGCAACACATGATGCTTTGACCGGCTTAATCAACAGAACTTATTTTGAAAAGATCTTTTCCAGTTCACTGGAAGCCTCAAAAATATCCGGCACCTCTTTAGCCGTTGCTTATCTGGATCTTGACGACTTTAAACAGGTTAACGACACCTTTGGCCATGGCGCAGGAGACATTCTTTTAAGAGCCGCCGCCAATAGGCTTAAGGTGGTATTAAAAGGTTTAGGCATTGTTTCAAGATATGGCGGTGATGAGTTTGCGGTTATGTTTCCTTCAATAGAAAACCGAAATGCACTTAAAGAAATTGCTTGCAACATCAGTAACCAGCTCGAGAGTTCTATTGAATACGAAGGCACTCAAATTCCACTCAGAGCAAGCATTGGCTTCAGTATTTATCCGGAGGACGGCAACAGTCTTGAAGTATTAATTCGAAAAGCTGACGAGATCATGTATGCGAATAAGCGCACAAAGAAAGCTCTCTTTTAAGTGAATAGACATTTTGGTATTTCACCTCCCTCTATGTATGAATAAATACATTAATACCATTTTGCATGACTCCTAAAACACAAAACTACAGGAGCTATTGAAGAATATGGACAAATCATTTTCATTGGAAACAGACCGCTTGTTAGTCAGAATTCTAAAAACGAGGGATAGGGACGCTTTTTTTATATATCGCACATTACCGGAAATCTATCAATATCAGGCTTGGAAACCGTCAAGCATCAGCGTTATTGACTCTTTTATTCTAAAAAACACTTCTATCTGTCCGAACACACCTAACACTTGGCTTCAATTGGCTGTTTGTTTGAAGGATGGAAAATTGATTGGAGACATTGGACTGCATTTCATGGAGGATACTTCTCAGGTTGAAATCGGCTCCACGCTTTCGCCTGAATTTCAAGGCAAGGGTTACGCTTATGAGGCAGCGTACGCAGTTATAAGCTATCTGTTTACAAGCCTTTCTAAGCACCGAGTAATTGCCTCTGTGGACCCGAATAATTTGAAATCAATAAAGCTTCTAACAAAACTCGGCTTTCGGAAAGAGGCTCATTTTATCAAGAGCTTTAACATGGACGGCAAGTGGTATGATGAATATGTATTTGCTGTTTTGGAGTCTGAGTGGTAAAATTTAAGCTTAATTAGCACTTGAACGACTATCTGTAAATGAAGCAAGTCTATAAAAATCCCAATGGCTTAGGTTAAAGACCTTCACCATTGGGATTTATCATTTTACTCAAAACAACGTATTTTACCTATTACTCTTCACTTTTCTTTGAGTAGCTCAGTTTATATACCAGTCTCATAATGAAACAATCGATACGGGATAGCGCGCGAGGTTTTCCCTCGAGACTTGCGGCAATTTGTGCATATGCGTTCTTTTCCATGACAAGTTGCATGGCATGCGCATCGGATTGTGTCCCGGCACAGCAAAGCGCACCATATTCGGGTACCAGTACACCGGCTGACTGGCCCAATGCCTTTACAATATCCTTTGGCAAAGCGCTCTTGGAGCACAGCGCGTGCCGACCGGCTATCTGCGCGAAATCATCCAGCAGCGGCGCGAGTGGAGTTCTTGCCGTGGATACGGCAAGAAGCTCATCGCCATCAGCATGAGTTATAAATTTTATGTCTTTGCGCCGCTTATATATCTCTGCGTGAACGCTCTCTTTCACAGACATGCTTTTCTGATTGAGGTTAACGGTAGTTTCGCGTCCGTCCAGAGTTAGCACAAATCCATCCTCCACTCTACGGCTGCAGCCCAGCTGTTGAGGCTTTTGAGGAAAAGTCAAAGCTGAAGACGAGTGTTTTTTGCAGTAATATGAATAAATGCTTCTTTCAGTTTCCGGCTTCTTACTGTTTGCATTTTCATAAACTCTTGCTATGTAATTACGACTGTCATTTTCAAGCGCTCGGGCAGTGTTGAAGGCTTCCTGCGAATCTGTGCCGAAGCACACTACGCCGTGATGCGCCATGATAATCGCTTTCCCCTTGCTTTTTTTAAGCGCCTCAGCAACCCCATTGCAAAGCTTTTTTGTGCTTGGCAAACCGTATTGTGCAATTTGAATAGTTTCCCCTTGAGAGGATACATCGGCCGGTATTTCGGTTTTGTCAAAAACGCTGACCGCAGAAGCCTGAATCTGATGCGTATGTATAACGAAGTTTGCCTCCGGACGCTCACGATAAATCAAAGCGTGGATTCCTTTTTCCGAGGAGGGCTTAACATCACCGGTATAGGAGGCATCCTCAACCGCGCACAGAACTATATCCTTTGGAGCCAGGCTTTCATATGGTCGACCGCTGGGTGTTATTACAAACGAATTTTCATCCACGCGGCAGCTAACATTCCCCCAGGTTCTTGCTATCAGTCCGTTCTCGATAAGGTCAAGCCCCGCCTTAATAACAAGCTCTCTTGCCTTTAGCTCATCCATTGGCATTCTCCAATCTGTTAAGCTTTTTGGGCGATATGCGCGAAAACGCGCTCAAAGCCTGCAAGAGCCTCGTCAATCATTTCTTCCGTATAGGAAGCACTGGTATAAAGTCGGCTTCCTGCAAGTGTGACAAGACCTTCCGCCATGTATGCCGCGCCCATGTGCTCCATTTCGGTCTTGCGGATAGTGGTCTGGTTCATAACCTCCGGAATCGTCCACGGCTTCGACCAGTTAATGGCAAAGTGCATAGTTCCAACTGTTTCCAGATGACAAATCGAACCTTGATTGAAGGCTATAAAGGGCAGATTATACTTTTTGATAAGCTCCTGAAGCCCCTTTGTCAATCTGTCACCCATCTGTCCGGCAACCTGTGCGGCATTGGTTCTTTCAATTTCGCATAAAGTGTAGTAGCCTGCCACGCAACTGATAGGAGTCGCCGCCATAGTGCCGCCTATTAGGGCCTTTTTGGTTTTTCCGCCGAGTCCCGCGCACAGATACTGCATATATTTCTTTTTTCCGCCAAGTCCGCCGGCACCGGGGTAACCACCGGCAACAACCTTTCCAAATACTGTTAAATCAGGAGAAACGCCGAAATAGCCCTGAGCTCCGCCCATGCCCATGCGGAAGGCAGTGACGACCTCGTCAAATATTAACAGCGCGCCATACTTGCGGCAAAGTGCCTCAACGCCCTTGTTGAAATTCTTATCAAGCGGACGAGTTCCGCTTTCAGGCCCTAATGGTTCTATCATAACGGCAGCAGTGCCGCCGCGTAGTTTGTTCATTTTTAGCTTGCGTTCCAAATCCTTTAGGTCATTGGGGAAAAATTCCTGCGTGTGTTTAAACACAAAATGCGGAACGCCATGTGCCTGCGTCCATTTTGAGCCGGGAATACGGATACCATATGCCATCTGATCACTCCAGCCGTGATACGCTCCGCCCATTTTAATAATGTTCTTTTTCCCCGTAGCCAGGCGTGCAACACGAATAGCCGCCATACAGCCTTCAGTTCCGGAACCAAGCATACGGAACATCTCCACGTTCGGCATCGATTCGGAAATCTTCTGGGCAAGTTTGTACTCAAACTCGTGGAATAGTCCTGTTGACGGACCGCATTCATTTAATAGCTCAATAACCTTTTCACGTACCTCGGGCGGATTGCTGCCCAGAACGGTCGGTCCTCCCGCCTGTAGAAAGTCGAAATACTTGTTGCCATCGGCATCGTAAAGGTATGCGCCCTCTGCCTTTGTGAAAACAAGGGGGAACGGATAGTTAAACGCAAGGTTGTGCTGAACACCACCGGGAATCAAGTCCTGTGCTTTAGCAATCATTGCTTTTGATTTTGAGCATTTTGCCTCAAAGTAGTCGGCTTCGTAACGTGCAAGTGCCTCCTTGCTTATACTGTATATAGGCTTCTTGATTAGCTCCTCTAAATCTGAGCTTATTTTAGAAGCATCCGGGTATTCGGAAATCGCATAACGAGTGTCCATTCTTATTCCTCCCAAGCGAATAGTCATATTCAAAAATGAGTAGTCACTCACTTTCAATCTTGAGTATAGCATATGGCAAGTGTTTGTCAACGCATAAAACCGATTCGGCCTAAGTTTTTGGGTTATGCCCTAAGTATTGGGCAAATATTAGGTAATTCTCCCTAATTATTTTGCACAGAAAATGATTGATTTTTTGAGATTACCTGTTAGAATTATATATAGTGAGCAATCACTCATTATGCGAGGTGAGTTATATTAAAGATTTATATCTTCGGATACCTGAGGAAAAACAAAACAGAATCATGAAGGCTGCAGTCGACGAGTTCTCAAAATATGGCTATGAACACTGCAACACAAATCGAGTGGCGGCAGCGGCCGGCATCAGTGTTGGCAGCCTTTTTCAGTATTTCGACAGCAAAGAGGACCTTTTTATTACTACGGTAAAATATGGGTCTGCAGAAATGAAAAAAGAGCTAAACGAGCTTGCTAATGAAGAAGAGGATGTTTACGACAAGGTTGAAAAGGTACTTCGAACAGTCCAGGACCACTCCAGACGCAACGTCAACCTGATTCGTTTGTACAACGAGATGACTTCTCACGGAAATTCAGGCCTTGTTCTGCAAGAGGTTGACTGGCTTGAATCCTTCACGGCAACGCTTTATGCACAGCTCATTGAAAAGGCTAAGGCTGAGGGCGTCGTTCGTCCTGATTGCGACGCGAGAATGTTCGCTTATCTGCTGGACAGCATTTTCATGACTCTCCAGTTTTCTTATACTTGTGACTATTATAAGGAACGCTTCAAGGTCTATGTCAGCAGCGACATTCTGCAGCGTGATGAATTTGTAATCGAGCAAACCATGAAGTTTATTAAATCGGCTTTTTCAAAAGCTTAAGCCGCCATCCACGTGTAGCAGCAGTTAATAGCTTAACTGAAATAATTAAAGGTGGGTAAAAATGTGAAAGACGGTGCATATATTCTGGCTTATGATATGGGTACAACGTCAGTTAAAACCTGCCTATACTACATTCATTCCGAAATAGAGCTCGTAGCCAGTGCAAGCGAAGGCTACCCGCTTAATGTACTGCCAAACGGCGGAGCTGAACAGAACCCCGAGGACTGGTGGAACGCTGTTTGTCTTACGACACGTCAGGTAATCGACGAGTCCGGTCTTGCTCCCAGCGCGGTTTCAGGCATCTCCTTCTGCACGCAGATGCAGGGTTTGGTG
>JAGPMA010000076.1 GCA_018053145.1 Oscillospiraceae bacterium
TGAGAAAGCTTATAAGTGTTACAAGATGATCCTGGGCTACAGCCGTTCCTGTCATACTGGGAGTTGCGCCACTGATTGCTGCGGGCTTACCAGTGAGCACCTGCGGTTCCTCTTTACTGATTGGGCGTGAAAGCCAATCAATAAGATTTTTTAGAACACCGGGGAAAAAGTGATTGTATTCAGGTGTAAAGAACCATACGCTGTCGGAAGCCTTAATGACCTCGCGAACTCGCTTAACCGCTTCTGGCGCTGGAAACTCAATATCCTGATTCATAAGCGGTACATCGGCATATTCAAGAATCTCGAACTCTGCCTGTTCCCCTATCAACGACTTCGCCGCTTCGGCCAACTGGCGGTTATAGGAATCTTTCCTCAACGACCCGACAATTGCAGTAATTTTAATCTTTTCCATTTTTCAGCTTCAGTCCTTTCAATAATAGTTACGCACACCTTATCCTACTCTGGTTTACTATATTTTAACCCGTTATTCCAAACAGGCTAAATCCCTTAATTTTTCGCCGGAGAGCCGATATACTGTCCAATCGTTCATAGGCTGGGCTTTTAAAGACAAGTAAAAATCGATACTCGGCTGATTCCAATTCAAACAAGCCCACTCAAGCCTTCCGCAGCCTCTCTCAACGGCAATTTTGGCAAGCTGCTGTAATATGCTTTTTCCGTATCCCTTGCCGCGATACTCGGGAAGAACGAACAAATCCTCAAGATAGATGCCTGCCCTGCCTAAAAAGGTTGAGAAATTGTGAAAGAAGAGCGCAAAGCCCACTTCTTTATCACCCTCAAGCACGAAAAAGACCTCTGCTTTTTGTTTTGCAAATATCCATTCCCTAAGTAATTTCTCTGTTGCAACCACGTCATCAGTCATTTTTTCGTAGGTGGCTAACGCTTTTATAAATTCAAGAATCAGACCTGTGTCCGACTCTTCCGCGTTTCTGAATTTTATCTCGCTGTTCACTGAAAATCCTCCCGATTAATTAAGAGCCATGCGTTATTATAGCACATATTGGCAGAATATGATATTGATATATTTCCAGATTTAACATTATAACTTCAATTGTTTTATTATCAGGAACTTTACTCTCTCTTGTTCGTCTAAGTTAACAATAGAGAGCTGAATTATTTTCAGCAAGCATAAGTTTTGAAGGAGAAGCACTATGATGAAACATATTAGAAGCCTTGTTCTGTTAGCCCTTATTATTTCCATGCTTGCGTCCACCGTTTCTGCGGCAGCCTTGACTGCTGAAAAAAGCGCAAGCACTTCTGCCGTCGGGAGCTACAATGACATCAAGGGCACTTGGAGCGAAAAATGGGTCAGCTCATATGGCTATTCGGAAATATTTTCGAACAGCGACGGCAGTTTCCGTCCGGATCAGGCAATCACGCGCATGGAGTTTGCACGCTTGCTTCACAAGGCACTGGGAATCAGCATCAACTACTTTGCCGCTACCGACATCAGCGAATACTATAACGATGTAAAAAGCGGCGATGCCGGCTGCAACGAGCTTTATGATTTAGTGACCTGCGGGATAATCGAAACCAAGACGAGCTTTCGTCCGAACGAAACCTTAAAGCGCGATGAAATGATACATTTTATAATGAACGCCTTTCATTATGCCGCAGGCAACGATTATGCTTTCATCGAAATCTACCATATCTTCGAAGACGACGCAGATATTAAGCCCGAATACAGTACAGATATTCAGCATTCATTTATTCTCGGGCTGGTAACAGGCAGAAATAATAACCTCCTCTTCCCTCTTGAAACTGCGACCCGCGCGGAAACCGTAACAATAGTCGGACGGCTTGTTGAACTTGAGAAAAAGCTTGAAGCAAGCGTTACGGTTAAAGCCTCGGCAATGGAAACCAGCGATGGCTTGAAGATGGAAATTGTTATCGCTAACAGCACCGACAAAACCGTCACCATTAACCACAGCTCGCAGCAGATGTTTGACTTTGCTGTTTTTGATAATAGAGGCAATTCTATTTATCGCTGGTCGGCAAATCGGATGTTTGCGCAGATGGTGACAACAAGCGAAATTGCTCCCGGTGATGAACTGGTTTTGTCCGATACACTGGCTGAGACTGATTACGCCTTAATTAAGAGTAAGGCTGCCACAATAAAGGCGTACATTGTCGGCACTTCTTTTGACTTCACTGTCAATTCGGATGGGTATTTTGTAACGGATATTTCATAAGCAGAATAAAACCATATTAAACCGCACAGCGAACAAATCGCTGTGCGGTTATTTGTATCTGCCTTATAGGCTTGACGTACCACTATCTAATCAAACAATTGAGGCTTTTGAATACGCCGCATCTTTGTTATGTAAAGAACTAAAATCAATATGCCAGGCAATAAAAGCACAAGTCCAACAATTATATTATTTTGGTCGGCAGCTTTACTGTCCTCAAGAGTCGGCGCAATATATGCGACATTGGCTTTGATGGACTCAAATTCCGGAAAATCTTGATAAGAATTCAAGGTTTCTATATACTCATCGTAATAAGAGGAAAGATCATCCTTCATTACATCAAGTTGGCCGTAAACCGGTACGGCGAAATCTCCAATTTGCATACTGCTGTCCGAAAGATAAGCCTCTGCTTCTTCAAAAAGGTCATCTCTAGGCCATCATTAACCCACGTTACAAAAAGAACGGCAGCCGCCTCAAGGGGCCTATAATTTTTTGGTTGTGTTTTACCGGGATCTATATTCACCCCATGGCAAGGGGTTGTCAACGCCGACTTGAAAATGACCTAAAGGGGATGCGGACGTTTTCTTGGACATATCTGTCAACGCGGATGCGGTAAGAATCACCGCGCTTTTGTATCTCCCCCATCAGAGCTACCCACTTTCTTTGAGCGTTGCTTTTCTCTTGCACGCTGCATTCTTTTTGCTTCTAGTTGCGCGCATCGAGTAGAGCAGTACATTTTGCGATTATCGTTACCAAAGATTTGGAAATAACTACTGCAGGTAGAGTTTGCACATTTCCTTATAATCTTGCCCTCTGTGATTTTAAGGTATAAGAAATAATATAAAATTTTCAACAGTGAGGGGGAAAACGAACTTCCTAAATATTTATTGCCATTCGTCGGATTCATTACTAAACGGACATTACGAATTTGCTCATTAACAAATGAGCAAAGGAAATCTTTCGCATAGTTGATTATAAGGTCTTTATCTGTACTTAAGAGAGAACCGACATAAGCGGATAAATCAAAACCAGATTCATAATACACTTCACCGCTAAGGCCCTGAGTTAGATCTATACGGTCTTCAGACGGAGAGAAATTTTCTCCTCTTGAAAAGCGATATTTGTTAGTAACCGGATATTCGCCATCACTGTTTTTAGGAAGAGGGTTTTCTGTATCTTCACATTCCCCATCATAACGAAAGCACTCAAACGAGGTAACTAAAAACAAAAGCCGGTCAATCATATTGATAAAGTCAAGTTCATTTATTGCCTCATACAACGATACAACGGCTTTAAATATTTGAATAGTATAGCGATATGCATCCAATGGTTCATAACCGGTATATGCAAAATAGTATTCATTATCAATATAATCATTTGCTTTATGAGCGTCAGAATCTTCATTGACCCGCTCATCCGCATATTCATCGAAATTGTCATATTTTTCAAACTCAAATCCTGGAAAACAATCGTGAAGGTAGACCAAGCCTAAGCGGCCATACTTATTACAAAAATTAAGTATTTCATTTGAGTGCGAAGAATTAATTGATAAAAATTCAAACAATACTGAATCTGAATTATTTGAGTCGAATTCCTGAATAAGAGTATCTTTTAAATCACCTTTAAAATCAATGAACTCAACACCTAAAGGGTTTTTGCTTATGAAGTATTCTCGTTTTCTCCATGGAAACGAAGGACTGATTGGCACGACCAAGTACTACACCACTTTTCTATATGTCATATGATTTTGCGTTTGACATATGACATTAATGAGATTATACTTAAGTATAACATCAACAATAACATATAAGCAACAACAATTTTAAAAGGAAGGGTGATTATATTGCAAGCAAATAATGATATTCGGAAGACGGCAAAAGAGAAAAACATAAAGCTATGGCAAATTGCAGATCGCTATGGATATACGGATAGCACTTTCAGCCGCAAGCTCCGCAAGGAACTACCGGACGCTGAAAAAGCACATATAATGCAAATTGTCGAAGAGCTTTCAGACGAAAGCGATTAATACTAAAGTCCTGTTGACTTCCGCAAGGAGGGTCCAGGCAAATAAGAGGGGGGTAGTTATGTCGAAATCAAGAGCAAATTGGAGAGCAAAGCAAAAAGAAAAGCACAGAGAAGAAATGTTAGATACGCGCAATAACTGCGGGATTAACGACACTGTTCCATATCTTGCCATTAAACACATCATTGAAATCAAAGGGAAGCCCAATTGATATAGAGCTTCTTACAACAATTAGTTGTTGTAAGAAAAATCCGAATGGGTGTTTTTATTAGAATTAATTGTAATAATCAAAGGGGCAGTCTGGTGGCTGTCCCTTTGTCATCGCATATTTAATTTCGTGCTCTAAAAAATGTAAAAAACATCTTTTAAAATCCGCTCTTAGAACAGCCTACGCATTACTTTCAAATATTTAAAGAGAACCACTGGAGGTGAACGCTATCGATTACACATACACAAAAGAGGACTTTGACACGGTTGATCCTTACGAATATTTGACCGGAATAACTAACGCATTTGAGTTTGAAAGGGAGAAGAAGCTTCTCACCGAGTACGCAAAGTCTGTGGGGTACAAAGGCTTCCTCACAATGCTCAAAGCCTACAAGGAATCGCTCAAGGATATTAATTCGTCGCTGGCAACGTTCCGCCCAGATGGCATTTCTGCGTTTGAGGATCAGCCGTTTGAGTTCAACACAGGTGAGTGGAATGCGGACGAAAGCGGTGTCTGGAGGTACGGTGGCAACGGCGTAGAGGTGGCCTGCTCCCATCCCATCTTCCCTTGCCAGCAGATGAGGAATGTTGATACGAGCGAGATGAAGGTTAAACTCGCCTACCGCCAGAGCCCAGACGACCGCAGGCCGTGGAGCTACATTCTAACCGACAAGAAAACGGTTTCAGATGCCAAGCGCATTGTTGACCTAGCCACCTTCGGCATTTCTATCACATCGGGACCACGAGCACAGCTCCTTGTCGACTACATTCGGGACGTAACAGACCTGAACAGAGACATAATCCCAGAGACAAAATCAATCGGTCACCTTGGCTGGAACACGGAAGGATTCTCGCCTTACGTCAAAGGGATCGTACTAGACGGGGCGGACAGCTTCTCAAGCGTAAACGCTGCGATACATTCGCACGGTGACTACAACGAGTGGCTGGTGGCAGCGTACAATTGCCGACACTACAGCATGACCGCACGGCTCGTTCTAGCCTCATCCTTTGCGTCTGCACTGGTCAGCAAGCTTGGATGCCTGCCGTTCTTCGTGCATCTCTGGGGCATGGACAGTGGCACAGGAAAGACGGTCGCACAGATGTTGGCCGCCTCGGTCTGGGGCGACCCTTCGGTCGGCGGGCCGCTCCTCCCAACATTTAAGGGAACATCCGTAGGATTCGAGGTTTTGGCAGGTTTCCTGCATTCGATACCGCTCATCATGGACGAGCTTCAGCTTGCGAGGGACCCACACGGAAAAATCAACTTCAATGTTTACGAGCTTGCGTCCGGCTCTGGCAAAATCCGTTCCAACGTGGGCAGAGGGCTTGCACCAACACCGCGATGGGCTAACTGCTTCATCACATCGGGGGAAACTCCGCTGGTCACCGAGAGCGACGGCGCAGGAGCAGTCAACCGAGTTATCGAAATCGAGTGCAAAGCCAACAAAAAAGTTATCGAGGACGGACACTACACGGCCGCCACACTCAAAGCAAACTATGGGTTCGCCGGGCAGATATTCGTTGAGAAACTGCAGGTTGGAAACAATCTCGAAGGAGCCCAGAAACTGTACGAATATTACTACGAGGACTGCTTAACAACCAACACGACCGAAAAACAAGCGATGGCCGCTGCGCTGATCCTCACGGCAGACTGCATTCTTTCCGAGTGGTTTTTCACCGGCGACGACCATCTCGAGGCGACCGACATTGCCGAGTTCCTCAAGTCAAAGGAAGCGGTCAGCGCAGCCGACAGGGGCTATCAGTACATGTGCGATT
>JAGPMA010000007.1 GCA_018053145.1 Oscillospiraceae bacterium
CAACCTTAATACGCTGGCAAATGAACTGGGCGTGTTAGAAAAAGTGTGCTTTGCGGGCTGGATTTCGGACATTAACACTTTTTTTGCCGCACTTGATATTAATACGCTGACATCGCTTTCCGAAACCTTTCCATATGCGCTGACAGAAGGCGCAAGAGCAAATCTCGCAACTGTCAGCTCGCGCGTCGGAGGAGTTCCAAAGCTCATTTGCGACGGCGAAACCGGGTTCCTTTTTTCGCCGGGTGATTATGCCGCATTGGGGAAGCGGCTTACAGAGCTTGCTCAAAGCCCTGAAAAGCGGAAAATGCTCGGCAATGCGCTTTATGAAAAAGCAAAGCGTGAGTTTTCGGTTGAAGCGACAACTCAAAGACAGCTTGATATTTATTCAGAGGTTTTATTGCGCGAAAACTACCGCAAAAACGGCGAGCGAAACGGCATTGTTATCTGCGGCGCTTATGGAATGGGGAATGCCGGCGACGATGCAATATTGGAGGCTATCGTCGGTGAAATGCGCGAAATTGACCCCTTTATGCCGATAACGGCGCTTTCGAGAAAGCCTATGGAAACACGCATAAAATATGCGGTTAACTCTGTGCATATGTTTAATATTCCCGCATTCCACCGTGCTATGAAAAGTACAAAGCTATACCTAAGCGGGGGTGGAAGTCTTATTCAGAATGTGACCAGCCGCAGAAGTCTGTGGTATTATCTCTATACAATCTCCGCCGCAAAAAGGCTCGGTAATGCGGTTATGATGTACGGCTGCGGTATCGGCCCGATTGTTGACAGCCGAGACAACAAAATTATTTGCCGAGTACTTAATTGCGATGTTGATGTTATAACCCTGCGTGAGAGCTACAGCCTTTCCGAGCTTGAGCATTTGGGGGTTAAGGGGCCGACAATGATTGTCAGTTCAGATCCAGCGCTGTCGTTGCCTGCTTCTTCCTATGAGAGCGTCTCCGAGGAGCTTTCAAAATACGGACTTGATCCCGAAGGGAAATATGTATGCTTTTCCGTTCGTAATTGGGCGGGTTTCGCGGAAAAAGCGATTGTTTTTGCGGAGACCGCGGATTATGTTTCTGAAAGATTGGGACTTACACCGGTTTTCATACTCATCAACCATCTGGAGGACGGAGAGGCGACAGAAGCCGTCCGTAACCTTATGAGAACAAAAACCGCTGTAATAAGCGAGTGCATGGATTCTGCTTTGACCATCGGTGTGCTTTCGCGGATGAGTGCGGTGGTGTCAATGCGCCTGCACGGACTAATTTTTGCCGCGTCACAGGGTGTTCCGCTTGTGGGTGTTTCTTATGACCCAAAGGTGACCGCGTTTCTCGACAGTGTCGGGAACGAAAACTGTCTGCAATTTGAAAGCCTAACGGCTAAAGAGTTGAAAAACATGGTGGACAAAGCTGTTCAACAGTTTCATGACAAAGAGGCGCGGAAACAGAGCGTTGATAGACTGATATCTGCCGAAAAGCTGAATCGCCAATGGGCAAAAACACTTTTGGGGAAATAGAGAACAACGCCGCGATTCTTCAACAAACCCAACAGTTTATAAACAATCTGCACCAAAAAGGAGCAAAAAAATGGTCAAAACTGCAGTTTTAGTGTCGGGAGGAGGTGTTAACCTTCAGTCGCTTATTGATGCGAGTATGTTCGGGGAAATCCCCCAATGTGAACTGACGGCAGTTATTTCCTCAAACCCTGGATCTTACGCTCTTAAAAGAGCTGAGATGGCGGGAATACCGAGCTATGTGGTTGACAGAGAGCTTTTTCCCAGCCATACTGTTTTCGGTTTTGCGATTTTGGATAAGCTGCGAGATTTGGATATTAATCTTGTGGTTCTTGCAGGCTTTGATTGCGAGCTTACCCAGCCGATTCATAAGCATTTTAGCGGCAGAATTATAGATGTATATTCGTCCCTTATGCCGGCTTTTGCCGACGAGGGGCTTTCGGGACTAAAGATTCAGGAGGCAGCACTCAACGCGGGAGTCAAAATTTCGGGAGCAACAGTGTTTTTTGTTACCGAAAGACCGAATTTCGGACCGATAATTCTTCAAAAGGCGGTTGCGGTGCGCGAAGGCGATTCACCCTCGGTACTTCAAAGGCGGATTCTAGAAGAGGCCGAAAACGTCATTCTACCGCGAGCTGTTGCGCTGTATTGTGCAGGGAAGCTAAGTGTTGTAAACGGTATCGTTCACATTGCGGAGTCGTCAGATGGAGATGTTGAGAAAATGTCAAAATAGAAGAGATAAAAGTTAAAGGGTGCGAAGCAAAATCAAATTTTGCTTCGCACCCTTTTATCATCTTGATGAGCTTACTGCTGGAAAGGCGGCCTGTTGTTTGCGTCGTTATTGTTATTGAAATTTGTGGGAGCAGGTGAGTTTGCCGTTCTTTTCCTGTGTGCCGCTGTGACGATAAGGAACACAGGAACAGCGATAATTGCGAGAACCACCAGAACAGGGAAAGCTCCGACAAGGAATTTGAAGAAGCCCTTGAAGAAGCGCCCGACACCAGCAATAGAGCGAGTGAAAGTTTCCTTAAGCTGCTGTCCGTAGCTGAGAGTGGAGGTGCTGTCTTCTGTATAGAGCGAAACTTCGTTTACCGTGATTGAAAGAGTGGAATAGCTGATCAGCGAATCCCAGCTCTTAATTTGGGAGGTCAGGCTTTCAATTTGATATTGGACATCGGTGAGCGAGCTCTCGATTGCGAGAATGTCCTCCATGCTGTTTGCCTTGGCCAATAGCTCAAGTAAACGGGTTTCCTTTGTCCTATAAGCTGTCAGACGGGACTCGGTATCCGTGTACTGCATGGTAATGTTCTCTGCGTTTGAGCTGCTGTAGGGCACATTTCCAAGCGTGTCGAGGCTTTCGGTGAAGGATTTGAATTTATCTACCGGAATACGGAAGGTGTATTGCGCCGAGCGGTAGCTAGCATAGCCGTTGTGTTGGGAGTAAAAATCATTTCCGGTTACACTGGAATTCTCAATAAAGCCGCCACAATCGGTGACCATTTTGTTCAGATCCCCAAGGGTTTTGTCAAATTCCATTGTTTCTACTGTCGCGCTGCCTGAATAGATGATTTTTTCGGAAGACGGCATTACGGCTGTTCCGACGGAAGTGCCTGTTCCTGCATCCTTTGTCCCTGCAGTATCTGCAAGTGCATAGTTGCCGGCCTCTTCGGGGGCTGCGGCAATAGAAGAGTTTTCTGTGGTCATTTCGTCCGTTGCGGTTTTGCTTGCGGCACCGCAGGCAGCAAAGGCAAGGATGAAAATAATTGCGAGTGCAAGAGAAATCAGTTTCTGTTTTGTTTTCATTGTCGCGCCTCCGTTTAATTTTGTGAGTCTTTGCGGCTGATGCCGCAAAGACTTGCTGTCATTGTTTTGTTTTCGATGACTATTAGACGAGCGGTTGACAGAAATGTTTCCGAGGGCTATTTAAGAGAGCCCAAATAGCCCTCCAAAATTAGGGACGCCGCAACGGCATCCACGCTTTCACGGTGATTCTTCATCTTTTTACCGTTAGCGTGAAGTATCTCATGAGCCGCTATTGTTGTGCGGCGCTCATCCCAGAGCACAACGGGAATATTGCAGCGTGCTTCAAGCGTGCGCTTGAAGCTTTCGCTTTTTTCGGCTCTTTCCCCGAGAGTTCCGTTCATGTTTTTTGGATATCCGAGAACAAAAAGTCCAACCTCTCGGGCGATTGCCTCCTTGACTATTTTGTCGGCGGCGCGAGCTACGTTCCATTCGTTGAGCGTAAAAGCGTCGCCGCAGAGGGTTGCGGATTGATCCGAAACGGCAAGCCCTATGCGGGCATCGCCGAAATCGATTGCCATAATTCTCAAGTGTTCGCACCTCCTGATTTTTTAAAAATGTGTTCAAGTGCCCTATTAAGGCGGGGCAGCACAAATGCTATCAATGCGGAGATTACAAGTCCGGCAATGCAGCGCCATAAAATGAAGGGAGTATAGACAGCAAAGGAATATTTAAAAACCAAACAGTCTATATACATAACCCCAGTTGTAAGGGCTGTGGCGGCAAGGGAAATAAGACCGAGCACGGCAACACATCTGACTTTTGAAACACAATTGATGTTTTTTAGAAATAGTCCGGTTAAAAGACCTCGTAGGCCGTCCGGCAACATCCATAGAACGGTGGTAACGGAAATGCCGTAAGGACCGATAAGCTGAAATAAAAAATTGCCTAGAAGCCCTATGATAAGGCCGTCAATCGGGCCAAAAAGACTGGCTCCGACAATAATTGGCAAAATGTCAAGCGTAAGACGTATGCTGCCGAGGTTAACTGCGAAATAGTTGCTTAACAAAAAATACATTGCAACTAGCATTGCGTCAGCAGCGATTCTGTGGGTTTTCATATGTTGATAATTCCTTTCGTGTCATGCCACAAAAGGAGCAACGCTCCGGTGTGGCAGCGGATGCGGAAAAGGCACCGCAGAGCATAATGCTCTTTCGTCAGACGGCAACTTCCCATCCGCCTGCACTTAACGCGCCAAGTCCTACTCTGACCAAAAACTGTATTTATGAAGCGTTGGATATCACCTGCTTTACTTTAAGTATTACCGAAAACTCATCGTTTTGGGGACGGCTACGACGCTATTTGCCGAAAAACGCTCTAACGGTGCCTGCGGTATAAAGCGACCCGACAGAGCAGACAAGCCCATCTTTTCCCGCGAGCGTGAGAGCTTGATTAATTCCGGTTTCAATGCTGCCACAGGCGGTTACGGGCTTCCCAAAACACTTCAGTTTTTCCGCTAAATCATATGCGGAAAGCGCTCGGGGACTTTGGGGGGTGATAGTTACAAAAGTATCGGCAACGGGGCTTAAAAAGTACGCCAGACCCATATAGTCCTTGTCGGCAAGAACTCCGAAAAGAATAACTCGCTTCATGTCGGGGAAATATTTCTTTAGGTTTTCTGCAACGGCTTCCGCACATTGAGGATTGTGACCGCCGTCCACAACGAAGACGGGTGTTTCGGAAACGATTTCAAACCTTGCCGGCCACTCGGTTTGGGATAGTCCGGTTTTAACTGCATCGTCACTGATAGCAATGCCCTGTAAACGAAGAACTTTTATTACTTCCAGAGCAACCGCGGCGTTCATTGTTTGATGTGAGCCTAAAAGCGGTAGCGATAGGTTCTCAAATTCCTTATATGAAAACACCTGACCAAATCGGTCATTTGAACTTACGCATATCGAGCCGAAATCAGCGCTTGTCAAGGACGAATTAGTCTCGCGGCAGCGCTCGGAAATTACCTTACGAACGGTTTCCGGCAAGTCGTAGATTACGGTGGGGCAGTTCTCTTTTATGATACCCGCTTTTTCGACGGTGATTTTCTCCACGGTGTCGCCGAGCTCATGCGTATGGTCAAGCCCAATGTTGGTTATAACCGAACACAGGGGGCTTTCAATGACGTTTGTCGAGTCGAGTCTACCGCCCATGCCGGTTTCTAAAACAACAATGTCGCACTTGCTGCGCGCGAAGAATTCCATAGCGATTGCGGTTACAAGCTCAAACTCAGTGGGTCGATCTTCCATATTTAGCGCGAATGGCGCGCAAAGCTCCGTGATGGAGGCGAGCTCGTCCTCAGAAATGAGGTCTCCGTTTACCCGCATCCTCTCGTTAAAGTCGGATATAAAGGGGGAGGTATACAGCCCCGTGGTTAAGCCCGCGTTTTTTAGAATAGCGGCGAGCATTGCAGAAGTCGAACCCTTGCCGTTTGTACCTGCAATGTGGATGAATTTGAGCTGCTTGTGGGGATTGCCCATTTTTATAAGAAGCTCTCTCGTGCGGTCGAGCCCGGGCTTGGTCCCCTGCCAGACCTTTTCGTGGATAAACAAAATTGCTTCCTCAGCAGTCAAATATCTCGCCTCCGCTATGATTGTGAGCTTAGTATATCACGTAAAAGCACGCAAAAGCAACAAACAAACAATTCTTGTGGCTTTGCCCTAAAATACTGAATAAACACCCTTAACGCTTTACAAAATAACGGTGGGTTACATCACTGCACAGTGAAATGCAAGAAAGTATGACTTTATACAATATAAAACAAAAAAATGGTTGACCCACTAAAAAACCTGTGTTAGAATACATATTACCTGTCGGCGGAGAGGTTATTTTTTGTGCGCGGAAATTCGCCTTTTCAGGATATCCGTTCCGATCAGGGAGGCAACGTGGCTTTTTAAGCCAAATATTACAAGGAGGTGCCGAAATGCGAGTAAAGGTTACTATGAGATGCACTGAGTGCAAGCAGAGGAACTACAATACTTTCAAGAACAAGAAGAATACCCCAGACCGTCTTGAAATGAGCAAGTATTGCCCGTTCTGCCGCAAGCATACAACGCATTCAGAAACGAAGTAGGTTTTTTAGAAAGGATGTGTTCAAATGTCAAGAGCCAAGGAAGACGCGGTTAAAAGAACCACAGATGCTGTTAAAAAATCTACCGGAAATGAAAAGAAAAGTGTTAAAGAGCGCTTTGTTCAATGGCTTCGCGACCTGAGAAGCGAGCTCAAAAAAGTTGTTTGGCCGACAAAAGAGCAGACAATCAAAAACACAACCATTGCGCTGGCAGTTACACTTGCTTCCGCAGTAGTGCTTTGGGGCTTCGATTTCATCGCTGGACGCGGAGTAGATGCGCTCATCAATTTGGTAGGTTAGTAGCATGGCTGAAGATGTAATGTGGTACGTTGTCCACACATATTCCGGCTATGAAAATGCTGTGGCCGCAGCAATATTAAAAGCAGCCGAGAACCGCAAAATGCAGGAACTCATTACAGAGGTCAATATTCCTATGGAAACCGTCACCGAATATGTTGACGCCGGCGAGAAAACCGTCGAGCGTAAGACCTATCCGGGCTATGTTTTCGTAAAAATGATTTTGACCGATGAGAGTTGGCATCTGGTTCGCAATGTTCGCGGAGTTACCGGGTTTGTCGGAGCAGACGGAAAAGCCGTTCCGCTTACCGAGCAGGAAATACTTGATTTGGGCGTTGAGCGCCATGAGATAGTCGAAGGCTTTAAGGTCGGAGACACTATCAAGGTTATCGATGGACCGCTTGAAGGATTTTTGGGTACGGTTGAGGAAGTCGATACCGGAAAACAAAGAGTCCGCGTAATAGTCTCCATGTTCGGCAGGGAGACACCGGTCGATTTGGAGCAATACCAAGTCGAATATGTTTCAGAATAATTAGGAGGTGCACGTAAAGTGGCACAGAAAGTTGTAGGTTTAGTCAGATTTCAGGTTCCCGCGGGCAAAGCAACCCCGGCTCCTCCCGTAGGTCCCGCCCTTGGTCAGTACGGCGTAAACATCGGCCAGTTCACCAAGGATTTTAATGAACGCACAAAGGGCGACATCGGAATGATGATTCCTGTCGTTATAACGGTTTATTCCGACCGTACATTCTCATTTATCACAAAGACTCCCCCGACAGCTCTTCTTGTTAAGAAGGCCTGCGGAATTGAGCACGCTTCCGGCGTGCCTCAGCGTGATAAGGTAGCAACCCTCAGCCGTGAGGATCTGCGCAAAATCGCCGAGCTTAAAATGCCCGACCTTAACTGCACAGATATCGAAGCAGCTATGAGCATGGTTGCCGGCACCTGCCGCAGCATGGGCGTTAACGTCGCAAAAGCTTAACACTGATTCGGCGTTCACCGCCGTTTCCTTTACGTGGGAGGATAATTCCGTCCGACGAACCACATTACAAGGAGGATAAACAAAATTGTTTAGAGGTAAAAATTACAAAGAGAGCGCAAAGCTCGTAGATAAAGCAAGTCTTTATGATCCTATGGAGGCCTTCGGTCTTGTCATCACAGCTTCAAAAGCCAAGTTTGACGAAACAGTCGAACTGCACGTAAGATTGGGTGTAGACTCCCGTCACGCAGACCAGCAGGTCCGCGGAGCTATCGTTCTTCCCCACGGCACCGGCAAGGTCCGCAAGGTTCTTGTTTTCTGCAAGGAAGAGCGTGAGCAGGAAGCTCGTGACGCCGGCGCAGATTTCGTTGGCGGACAGGACATGGTCGACAGAATTCAGAAGGAAAACTTCTTTGATTATGACGTCGTTGTTGCAACACCCGACATGATGGGCGTTGTCGGCCGTCTGGGTAAGGTTTTGGGACCCAAGGGACTCATGCCTACACCGAAAGCCGGTACGGTTACTCCTAACATTGCTCAGGCAGTCAAGGAAATTAAAGCCGGTAAGATTGAGTATCGTTTGGACAAGACTAACATTATCCATTGCCCCATCGGCAAGGTAAGCTTTGGTCCCGAAAAGCTCAACGACAACTTCGCAGCGCTTATCAACGCTATAATCAAGGCCAAGCCTGCTGCTGCAAAGGGCCAGTATATCAAGAGCTGCGTTACGGCTTCCACAATGGGACCCGGCGTAAAGATCAATCAGGCAAAGCTCGTCTAATCCAGAACTCAAATAAAACTCACACCGAAAAAATGCTTTAATACAAAAGCTTTTTTCTTACTTCGTCAGAGCTGCCCTGCTGTATAATCATACAGCGACGGGCAGCTCTTTCTCGTCTGTGAGCTTTCTCTGAGCTCTTCCATGTGTTGTCTCATACAGCGACGAGCGGCTTTTTCTCGTCTGCGAGCCTTCTGATGCGCCCTTGGGAGCACAAGAAATTCACAATAGCGACGGGCAGCGCTTTCTCGCCTGCGGGCTTTCTTTGCACTATTGGGGATTATTAGCATTAGGTACGGGAATAATACAATTCAAAAGAAACGCCTTAACAGAACTTGAATACACCGACAATTCGTGGTATTCTGTTCCAAAAGGATATGACGATTTATAATTTTGGAGGGATATTTTATGGCAACACCGCACAACAGCGCAGAAAAAGGGCAGATAGCAAAAACCGTGTTAATGCCAGGTGATCCGCTAAGAGCGAAATTCATCGCCGAAAACTTTTTAGACAATTCGGTGCTTGTTAACAATGTTCGCGGTGTTCAAGGCTATACCGGAACAAAGCGCGGTGTACCAGTAACCGTTATGGCTAGCGGTATGGGAATACCCTCAATCGGAATTTACAGCTACGAGCTCTATAATTTTTATGATGTCGAAAACATTATCCGCGTCGGAAGTGCGGGTGCGCTTGCAGACAAGCTTAAGCTCCGAGATATAGTCGCAGGTATTTCGGCCGCAACTGATTCACGTTTTGCAGAAAAATTCGGCGTTCCCGGAACGCTTGCGCCGACTGCGAGCTTCGAGCTTATTCGTCACGCAGTCGAGTGCGCGGAAGAAAAAAACCTGAACATCGCAGTGGGCAGCATCCTCTCTAG
The DNA here is from genome assembly GCA_018053145.1 of Oscillospiraceae bacterium. Lineage (GTDB taxonomy): Bacteria > Bacillota > Clostridia > Oscillospirales > Oscillospiraceae > UBA2658. The sequence continues at coordinate 9,307 of JAGPMA010000007.1, forward strand.
CGACAATTTTTACGGTGACGAAAATTCTTCAATGGATAAATGGAAAAAAATGGGTATACTTGCGGTCGAAATGGAAGCCGCCGGGTTATATCTTACAGCGGCAAGAGCAGGGAAACGCGCTCTTTGCCTTTGCACGGTTTCGGATCATATATATAGACCAGAGGAAATGTCCGCTGAGGATAGACAGTTAGGCTTTGCTGAAATGATAGAGCTTGCGCTTGACATTGCTGTTAAAATGGGGTGATTCAACGTTGCTAAGCACTAAAATAACGTTAAACATTTTCCAGAAACAGGTGACTGAATAATGCAAATTTTACCTATCGTGTTTTTAATACTGGCCATAACGCTGGTGTTTGCGTTCTTTGCTTTATATAGCTTGCTTTTTAAAAGGGAAAACCCGGTCGCGGATGTCTATGAGCGCGAAACAGCTGGCTTAAGCTATCCAAGACGGCGCTTTCCCTTGTCCAAAATAGATTTAATTCCGATTGTTCTTATCACTGTGATCTATGGGGTAGTTGCCTTTTACGGACTTGGGGACAAACAAGACCCCGAGAGCTTTTGCCAGTTTACTGAGAAAGGCCGATATGTCATCATTGAGCTCCCCGAGGAAATGCCGATTTCGCGTGTTATGTACTATTCGGGGATATATACGGGTAATTATTTTCTTCAGTTTTCGTTAGATGGAGAAACATATACCGATGAATCCACGATGGAGCAAAAATACTCAGATATTTTCAAGTGGAACGAGGCTAAGTTGGATACTGCCTCAAAGCCAACGAAATACATTCGAATTATAACAGATGCACATACGGAAATGGGAGAGCTTGCCCTCTATGACTGGGCAGGTAACTTGATTTCGCCGGAGACGCTGAAATATGACGCCGGCTGTGCGCCGCTTTTTGACGAACAGCAGACGATTCCCAATGTGATGACGTATATGAACAGCACGTATTTCGATGAAATCTATCATGCTAGAACCGCTTATGAAAACATTCGCAACATTACCCCATACGAGAATACTCACCCACCGCTGGGCAAGCTAATTATCGGACTTGGCATCAGAGCTTTTGGCCTGAATCCTTTCGGCTGGCGTTTTATGGGAACATTGTTTGGCGTGCTGATGCTTCCGTTTTTCTATATTTTTATAAAGAATATGTTCGGTTCAACAGCAATATCGACCTGCGGAACGCTCCTTTTTGCGTTTGATTTCATGCACTTTGTGCAGACCCGTATCGCAACAATCGATACCTATGGCGTGTTTTTTATAATTCTGATGTATTTTTTCATGTATCGCTATATCACTGCACCACGCGACGACCCATATATGAAAAAACGGCAGGAGATTTTACCACTGTTCCTGTCGGGGCTTTGCTTCGGACTTGGCGCAGCTTCAAAATGGACTGCAATATACGCAGGGGCGGGGCTGGCTGTAATTTGGGTTTTGTTCCGTGTTGCGAGGGGCAGAGAACTCGTCCTTACGGGGCATAGCGACGAACATCGAAAAGAGCTGGCTTCAAATATTCTGCAATGTGTGGCGTTCTTTGTTGTAATTCCAGCTACCATATACTATTTGAGCTATTATCCCTACGGCACTGCTAAGGGCATGTCGGGGCTCAGTATGCTCTTGGATAAGGACTATGCTAAAATTGTTCTCGATAATCAGTCGTCTATGCTTAGATACCATGAGGGAGTTACCGCGACACATCCATATTCTTCACGCTGGTATCAGTGGATAGTGGACGGCAGACCAATTTTGTATTTCCTTCGTTCATGCCCCAACAATATTAAGTCTGCCTTCGGAGCGTTTTTAAACCCGCTTGTGTGCTGGGGCGGACTGCTGGCTATCTTCGCAATGGGTTGGAAAACTTTTAAATTCAGAGATGGGAAAGCACTATTTATCCTTTTGGGATACTTGGCACAGCTAGTTCCGTGGATGTTCATCACACGCATTACGTTTGAATATCATTATTTCCCCTGCCTTATCTTTCTTGTGTTGGCGATTTGCCACGTTTTCAATTCGTTTAGGCTGCGGGATGTCAAATGGAAGAGAAAGGTTTACGGAGCAACAGGTTTGTGCCTTTTGTTGTTCATAGCTTTTTATCCGGTGCTGACGGGAACTCCCATCCCAAGAGCATATTCCGATCTTTTAGCTTGGATTCCGAGCGCTTGGCCTTTCTAAACTATATCAAATGAAACACACTGCAATACACAGATAAGGGGACAAGGTATGTTTCTTACCGATTATCACATACACAGCAGTTGCTCCGATGACGGACACAATACAATGCTTGAAATGGCGCTTGCATCATACAGTAAGGGCGTGAAAACGCTTTGCTTCACGGACCACTGCGATATTGACCATTTTATGACAGGTGAGCCGAATCCGAGCTGCTATAGCCACCGTGACGACATGATTCAAATGTATGCCGAAGCGCGCGACAAGGTACCGAGCGACATGAAAGTGTTTTTGGGCATGGAGTTGGGAGAGGGAAACCATGACCCTCAGCGCGCAATAACAATCGCAGCCTCGCCTGAACTCGATTTTGTGCTCGGCTCGGTTCACAACTTGAAAGGGACTCCAGATTTTTACGATATGAAGTTCCACGACGAGGTCTTTTGCCGAAAGCTTATCGACGACTATATGGACGAGCTTATTGAACTTTCGTTGGTCGATTGCTTTGACGTAATGGCGCATATCGGCTATCCTGTTAGATACGCTCGCAAAGCCGGCTTCAATGTCGAGATAAACACGCAAAGCTATGGTGAAAAGCTTGCTCAGGTTTTAAGAAACCTCATCGAAAGAGGCAAAGGTATTGAAATTAACTGTTCAGGCTTCCGCAATCCTCTAGTGGGCGGATCGATGCCGTCAGTTGATGTGCTCAAACTTTATAGAGACTTGGGCGGCGAGATAATAACTGTTGGCAGTGACGCACACGAAGTCGGGCATGCGTGCTTAGGTCTTGCGGAAGGCTTTGACATCTTGCGAGATTTGGGTTATAAGTATGTTACTGTATTTGAAAAAAGAAAGCCGAGCTTCATTGAAATATCAAAATAAGATACCTGCGATTGTTGATCTTAAATAATTACCAAAACGAGTTTCGAAAGGATTAACCCATCATGATAGCCATAGGAAGTGACCACGGGGGCTTTGCCCTAAAGAAAGAAATTATGAAGCACCTTGATGAAAACGGCATTGTCTACAAGGACTTTGGCACATACACTGAGGATAGCTGCGACTATCCAGTGTATGGTGAATTAGTCGGCAAAGCTGTTGTTTCCGGCGAGTGTGAGAGCGGAATTATCATATGTGGAACGGGAATCGGTATATCAATCGCCGCAAACAAAATTCACGGAGTGCGCGCGGCGCTTTGCCATGATTGCTATTCGGCGGAATTTACACGCAGGCACAACAACGCAAATGTTCTTGCTCTTGGAGGACGTGTTATAGGCGGCGGACATGCGCTTAAAATCGTTGATATATTCTTGAATACTGATTTTGAGGGCGGAAGGCACGCAAGACGAGTTGATCTCATCACGAAAATCGAAGAAGAGAATGAATAATTTACTGCGGAGGTCGGAAAATGGCAATTAGAGCAAAGGACATCTATGAGGGCAGAAAAAAATCACGCGGTCATGTAGGCGTGATTGTAGCAGTTATATTAACCCTTATCGCAGTTGTCGTTTTTGCTTTTTATGGCTTGAGGGAATACGCAGTTTATGACGAAAACGGAAACGCGACAATTGTTCTGCCTTGGTCAAAAAAAGTTGAAACAACGGTGCCAACTGAGAGTACTGCGGTTAGTCCAAGTATAGCTCCGACCGAAAGCTCAGAAGACACAATTACGCCGAATCCGTCCTAATTCTCGATTGTTAGTCTCCCACCGATTTTGCCTGTATGGCGGTGAGTTTCCGAAACAATTTGCTGCTAAACACAACAAAATCGAAAAAGGACTTGCAAAATATTTTTACCTATGCTAAAATACAACTTGCGCTTTGAAACTTAAACTCATGAAAGAGGTGAACATAATGAAGGAAGGTATCCATCCTAACTACGAGCAGACCAAAATTAGGTGTGCTTGCGGCGAAGTTATAGAAACAGGCTCTACAAAGAAGGACATAACGGTTGAGATTTGCTCTAAATGTCACCCCTTCTATACAGGCAAGCAGAAGTTGGTCGACACCAGCGGACGCGTTGAGAAGTTCAATAAGAAGTTCGGCCTATAAGTCTGAATATAATTCGTTAAAAAAAGACCCGTGCTTTTGCATGGGTCTTTTTTATCTGCTTTTTAGAAAAGAGGGCAAAAATTAAATTATTGCAAATTGTGCTTGAGGGAATATGGGCGAGGGGGAATTATTTAATGTTTACTGTTTTGGGCGGTATAATTTCTGAAACTAGCTCCGCACGGAGAAAACACAGCAAGCACGAGGAAACGGGCAATTCAAAAAGCCGCGACATGGCGTGGGCATAGGCTAAAACTTGCTTCTTATAGTGCTCAGTGGCCTCAGAAAGCGTTTCCGGTGTAACGTAGTCGGTCTTGTAGTCAATTATCGTTAGAGAGCCCTTGTCCTCAATACAGCAGTCTACAACGCCCTGTAATAGGACTTTCTCTTCGAGGGTATCCTTAAAAAACGTGTCGGCAGCGCAAAGCTGAGAAAAACGAAGCTCACGATGAACTGTCTTGGCTGTTTTGATTCGGTTTCCCGTATCAGAGGAAAAGAAATTTGAAATTGAGCGTCTATCCACAGCCTTTGCCTGTCTGTCGGTCAGCTGACCGAGCTTTGCTATTCGAGCAATTTCACTTTCTATAGCAGATTGCGTTTCGGTTTGTGAAAAATCGATAAACTGCATAACGATATGTGTTGCAACGCCGCGCTCCGAAGCGGTCAACGGACGGTCATCTCCGTTGAAATCCGGCATACGAAAACAAAAGCCGCGCTGTTTTTCAAGCTGTTGTGCGTCGGAATCGGGTTCGTCCTGAGGAAGCGAGGTCGCGGTCAGCTTTGAGGGAAGTTTAATTGCACTCTCATGTCCATAGCGATAGCTCAGAATTCTTTGCAGCTCCGATAGATCCAAGCTGCTAACATCGACTCTTTCATCAACCGAAAAATTGGCGTCGATTTTTGGAGTTTCCTCATCTTGAGAGGGTATGTCGGTTGTAATTGTGAGAAGTCCGCCGTTTTCAATTAGCGCCGCTGATATAAGCCAGTGCGACATTGACGGTGAGGATTTTAAAATTTCGGGATTCATGGGAGAGGAGAGACTTGATGAGAGCTTTTCTAAAAGGGCTTGTGGGTCTTTTGAGGTGCACGAAATATAAAGTCGCTCCTTTGCTCGCGTCATCGCGACGTAGAGTACGCGCATTTCCTCGGAAAGCATTTCACTGCTCAGCCGCGATGAAACGGCGCGCCGTGCGAGCGTTGGATACTCAATGCCGCGCTTTATATCTGTCAATTTGCAGCCCAAACCAAGAACGGGATGGATAAGCACGGGTGAACGTAAATCCATTTTGTTAAATTCGCGCGAGGTGTTGGCAAGGAAGACAATGGGAAATTCAAGTCCCTTTGACTTGTGGATACTCATTATCGATACTGCATTTCCTGCGCCGTTTGAGCCGACAGATGGCTCTTCTCCACGCTCTTGCATGCGTCCTAACTGCTTTATGAAGCCATAAAGCCCACGATAGCCGTTTTCTTCAAATGTCGCAGCGAATTCCAGTAGAAGCATTATATTCGCGTTTGGAACAGGGCTGTTGCTCATAGCCGCAGAGATAGCGGGGAGCTGCAAACGGTCATAAATCATACACAGAAGCTCATAAACGCCGATGTCGCTTGACAGTGCGCGCATTTCCGAGAGCGTTTCCAAGAATGCCGCGCATTTTATATTCTGCGGAGCCGCCTTTGTCAGTGCCTGAAAAAAGTCGCTGTTTCTGTCACATGCGCGTATAAGTGAAAGCTCATCGGCGGTAAAGCCAAATACAGGCGAGGAGAGCACTGCGGCAAGGGGAATATCCCTGTGGGGATTATCGATTACGGATAATAGAGACATTACAATAAGAATTTCGGGCGCTGTGAAGAAGCCTCCGCTTTGTTCGGCAAAAACGGGGATGCCCTCTTCCGCCAAAGCGCGGCGGAAAGCCGCTCCGGCGGAATTAGGTGAACGGAGCAAAATTGCAATATCGCTGTATTGTATGGGTCGCTCCAGTCCGTTTTCGAGAATGGTTTCACCACCAAGCGTTAGTCGTTTTATGCGCTGTGCAACCATGCGTGCTTCGAGATAGGTTTTGTCGGGACGCTCCTCTCCGTCTTCGGCCTGCGGTACGGCAAGGATTGAAATTTCGGCTACTCCGCGCGCGGGAGAAGCACGGTCGGGCGGTATGAGAGAGGCGTCTTTATCGTAACATATTTCCCCTAAAGCCGCGGACATTGTGTTTGAAAAAACGTGATTGCAGGCACCAAGAATGTTGACATCCGAGCGGAAATTGCGCTGAAGGAGAATTTTCTTTGGCGCTGAATCCTCTGATACTGAAAATTCTTTGTAGCTTAAATATTTTTGTATGAAAATTGAGGGGTCGGCAAGGCGAAAACGATAAATGGATTGCTTAACGTCTCCCACCATAAAGATGTTGTTACCGAGCTTTGAAACACAGCGGAAAAGAAGGTCCTGCACAGCGTTAACGTCCTGATATTCATCTATCATTATCTCAGTGTAGCGAGCGGAGATTTCGACTGCGGTTTCCGTCGGCTCGCCGGTTTCTGGTTTGCACAGCAAGCGTATGGTAAAGTGCTCAAGGTCTGAAAAATCTAGAACATTATGCCGCCGCTTTTCGGCGGAATATATGCTGTCATAGGCGAGCGTTAGTTTCAGCAGAGCACGAATCGCAGGTGCGGTTGTCTCTAGATCGCTAAGCAGCTCTTCGGATAGCGTGTCGAAAAGGATACAGAGGTTTTTGCACGCATCCTTGCAGCCATCGCGAGAGGTGATAAGATTGTTTTTTCTGTCCTCAAAGTCATAGTTTTTGAGGGGCTTAAAGCGGGTAAAAGGAATTGGAAGAACAGAGGCCGCCTTATCCCAGCCTAAATCCAGCGCACGAATAAATTCCCGAAGTGCGGCCATAGTTTCGCAAAGACTTTCACCATAGGCTGCGATAATCGGCGCATTTTCGACTTTCTCGGAGTTTAGGGAGAACCAGACCTCGTCCAGCCTATCTGACCAATACTTCGCGGTTTGCTTTGCGTTTTCAATTAACTCCCTGCCCCAGATGGTGTCACATACATCTGTCAAACCCGAAACATCCAACAGAGACAGCTGCGCTGCCACCCACTTTTCCGGATAAGGGTGGCTTTGCATTTTTTCGTTTAATTCAAGCACTGTTTTGGAAAGACGGGAATCGTCACGTCCTGCGCCAACGCTTTCAACCAGCGCAGCAAAGTCGTGGTCTTGCCCGATATGTGCATAGGCGTTTTCCAGAACTTTTTCAAGAGCTTTTTCCTTGAGCTCCATGCATTTGTCGTCGTCACCCACGCGAAAATCTGGAGCAAGCTCAAGCTTGTGACAGTATTCTCGGAGAATAGTAGTGCAAAAGCTGTGAATAGTGCCGATTTGTGCCTTGTAGCTGAGGGTCATTTGGCGGCGCAGTCTGCGATTTTCGGGGTCAGCCGCCGAGCGCAGCGAAAGCTCCTCCAAAATTCTGCCGCGAAGCTCGGCTGCCGCCGCACGAGTATAGGTGATAATTAGAAAGCTGTTAATATCCTTCGGCTCGGTCTTGTCCGTTACATAAGACATAAGTCTTTCAGTGAGGACTTTTGTTTTTCCGCTGCCGGCAGCCGCGGAAACGAGTAGAGATGAGCCTCGGGCAAAAACGGCGTTTTTCTGGTCGGGGGTCAGCTTTATATTGCTCATATCAAATCCTCCAATCGTTCCCAAAATTCGCAAGGCTTAAGCTTTGCAAGGTAGCGCCGCGAGTCGCGAGCTTCATCGAAGCGACAGACACTGACATAAGGGCAATAAAGGCAGGCGTTGTCCGCTTCGCCCCTGTAATAGGGCGAGGCTTCGATTTTACCGCCGGACAGATTGTTGGAAAGCTCCAGAAGCCGTCCGTCGACATGCTTATGAAGGCTTTTAATCTGCTCACAGTCCGCAAGACTGTCCGAACTTAAGCTGCCGTCCTTTTTAAAGCTGACGGGGATGTATTCTGGACTTTCGGAGTTCTCCATTGCGGCGATTATTTCGGTGTTATTAAGAATAAGCCCGCTCCGCTTCCGCGTTTTTGCCTTTTCCTTATCGAGCTCCTCGTCGGTTAAGTTACCGTTTGCGGAAATAATTGTGTCTCTTGCAGGGATATAAAGAACACCTGCTGGTACGACTTCGGCCCCATAACGAGATGTGCCATATTCTTCCAAAGCGAAGAGGTAAAGCAACATCTGCATTCCCATACCGTACCACACGTCCGAAAGTGAAAAAGACTTTCTGCCGGTTTTGTAGTCAATTATGCGGAGATAGAGCTTTCCTTCGTGTATATATCCGTCCACACGGTCGGCAATCCCGTTAATAAGAAGCTCGTTTTTACCATCAGAAAGCCGAACGGGGGGGAGCTCGCCTCCGGCTCCCAGGCCAAGCTCGAAATCAAGCGGCGCAAAGTCTGATTTGGATAGTTCGCGCACCATGTCCGCCACAACTCGGCGAACCGAGGGGCGCAGTCTTTCGAAAAGATAAATAAAGCGAGGTGATTTATCCTCGAAGCTGCCCAGCTTATCTGAGACGTAAAGGTCGGTATATTTGTCGACAAGCGTGTTGATTTCCTCAAGTGTTACGTTTTTAAAACCAACGCCTTTAGAGATTTCTCCTGCTACATTTTCAAGAATATAGTGCATAAATGTACCAAGCTCAGGCGCCTCGAAGCCGGCACTTTCCCGCTCGTTGAGCTTAAGCCCATAGCGTAGAAAATACGAATAACGGCAGGCGGTATATGCGTCAGTGCGCGAAGGCGATAAAGAGAGCTTCTCGCCGTAAAGTACCTTGACAGAGTCGTTAGACAGATGTCCGCGTCGCAACTCGGCCTTTTGCTTCAAATTGTGCAGCTTCTGCTTACCTTCTTCAGTCTGTGAAAAATATGAAAGGGCAAGAAAGGCGTTATTGTCGTTGCCGTTTAGGGCACCCACTGCAAGGAGAAAAGCCGGTTCTACGGCAGACAACCTTGTTTTGGAGAGAGAAAGGGGCTTTTCCTCAAGCCCGAAGAGGAGCTTTGCCCGGGTGATCAAAAAGCTTGGTCTTGTCTGTGCTCCGCTGGAATCAAAGGCACAGTAGGAAAGTGAAAGCGTTTCGGATGGCAAAGTAACGCAATTATAAATCAAGGAAAGCTCACGCGATAATTCGTCTGTTCCGCCGCCAAGAGAGATACCAAGCTCGCAAAGCTCGTCGCGTTCCTCGCATGATAACAAGCCGCCACCTGTTCCGATTTGCGGGAGTTTGTCGTCCGAAGCACCTAATATTATTAGGTGCTTAATGTTGCGGCGGCGCATTCTGTCCATATCTCCGGCGGAAACACTGTCCAAAGAAAGTGGGATTGCAGAAACGTCATATTGCGATAGTGTCTGGAGAAATAGCTTCGAAAACTGCTCCTGAGTCATCGGCGTGCTGCCAAGAATGGCGGCAGTTTGCTCCAGTGAATTTAAAACGATTTCCCAGAGCTGAGCATATTCAGCGGCAAGCAGTTCGCGGTCGGCATTCGCCAACGCTGAGGCCTTTTTCTCAAGCGTTTCAGGCAAGTTAATCGCTAAAAGAAAGGCAGAAAGCGCTTTTGCCTGTTGCGCGGCGCTCTGTGCTTTTTTTCCGTTCTCGTAAAGCGTGATTAAAGGATTTGCCAGCATATGCCTAATAAAGTTAATTTTTGCAAGTTTTGCCGCACTTTCCTCGTTTTGTTCCGAGCCAAAGCCATCTGGATGCAGTCCCCAAGGCTTTTCACGTGTCCACATGCTGCCGCGAATGTTCCACATGGTAACAAAGTTTTCTATGAGGTCCAAATCCATCAACGAGACGCCGGTAAGACCTGTTTTTATATAGCTGAAAACGTCGTCGGAGTCCCATCCGCCTTGTATAATTTCAAATGCGCACGCAATGAGTGCGGCAATCGGCTTTTGAAGGATATTACCCCTGCGAGCCATGAAAAGAGGAACACCGTAGAAACGGAAGCTCTCCTCGAGTGCGGCTGAGTAGCTTTCAAACCCGCGTACGGCGATTGCAATATCACGGAAACGGGAGTTGCCCTCACGAACAAATTCGAGGCATTTCGCGGCCGCCATTTCGCACTCGGAACGCAAGCTGCCCGCCTTGACAATTTCTATACAGTTACCGACGTTTTCCTGTACCTCAGTGGTGTAGCTATAGAGCTTTTCCTCAAGAAAAATTAGCGGAGCAGCCTTGGTGGGTGCGTTTTCGGGCTTGATTATTTCGGCTTCAACATTTTGCTCCTTGGCAAAACGCAAAAGGGTGTTAGCTGCAATACGCGACTGTTCAAAGTGCTCGCTGTCATCAAACAGACCATTGCAGGTAAGACAGACGGTAATGTCTGATTTTTTTTTGAGGAGTTCCTTTATTACAAGCAGCTCCGCGCCTGTGAAATCGGTAAATCCGTCTATATAAATGTGCCCGTTCGTACCAATGGAGCTTTGTCCGATTGTTTCGGCAAGATGCAGAAGCCTGTCCGTGGGGTCAGCGTGACCCTGTGCGAGAACAGCATCGTATGCTTCCAAACAAATAGAAAGGTCGCGAAGCTTTTCGGAAAGACCCGTTCCGGCGTTTTCAGCCGCTTTTAATAGGTCGTCCGAACTAATATGAGCGGCTTTAAGCTCCGAAACCGTTTGCAGAAGGCTTGTCTGAATCTCCGATTTGTTTTTCGCGGAAGAATAAAGACTGAGCCGCGAACTTATCTGGCTGAGCGCAAGGGAGATGCACAACAGTCTGCCGCCATTGTCAAGAGGAATACGCCCTCCTGTTCCGGTTTCCTGCGAAACACGTACGGCAAGCCTTGAAAAGCTCAGAACCTCGGCATGAAGCGAAAGCTTATCGCCACAGACGGAGCAAAGCTCGCGCTCGGCCTCGTGGCTGTATTGCTCGGGAACTATCATAAAGATTCCCCCGCTGCCTGCCGAGACGCTTTTTCGTATTTCATTTGTAATGAGTGAGGTCTTTCCGCTTCCTGCGGTGCCTAATATGAGCTTTAGCATGCTATCGCTCCTTTCAGTCTGAGCAAAGTATAGCATATTAACTCGGTTATATAAAGTGCTTAGAAACAGAATTAACCGAATTTACGGCTGTATGCTCGCTAAACATATATAAGGTGGAGCGAAACTTGATTTCTGCGGAAATATAAGATTATTTCGGCTTATTCGGAAGAATTCGCCCGAATCTCTCAATTGACTTGCTCTATGGGACATGATAAAATATTAGCTAATATTGCAAACCCCAACACTAAAGGAGTGATTATCCGAAATGGATGAGGGCAGTTGGTTGTCCTGGTTAATAATAGCGTTACTTGTTGCTGCCGCGGCGTATTTCGCGACCGCGGAAACAGCATATTCTTCAGTCAGCCGTATCAAAATTAAATCCGAAATGGATAGAGGTGACAGTAGAGCAAAAAAGGCTTTGCTCATTCTCGATAATTTCGACAAAGCGATTACAACAATTCTTATCGGAACAAACATCGTACATATTGTTACAGCCGCATTGGTTACAATCATGGTAACTAAAAAATGGGGTGTTTCTGCTGTTACTATATCGACGATTATTACGACACTTGTTATTTTCTTTGTGGGCGAAATGTTGCCAAAGAGCATCGGCAAAAAATACAGCGGCCGATTCTCGTTGTCGTTTGCTTCGTCCCTGAGCTTTTTTATGCTCATTTTTAAGCCCTTAGCCTATATCCTTACAAAAGTAGGACAGTCGGTTGCCAGACACACCAAGGGCGACCCTGAGGTAACGGTTACAGAGGACGAGCTTTACGACATCATTGAAAACATGAAAGAAGACGGAGAACTCGATGCTGAGAGAGGAGAGCTTGTTCACTCGGCAATGATGTTCGCGGATGTCACGGTTGAAAGCATAGTTACGCCTCGCGTTGATCTTGTCGCCATCGATATTGAAACGCCGCTGACAGAAATGTTGAAGTTCGTCAAGGCCTCCAGACACAGCCGTTTCCCCGTTTATGAGGGAAGTATTGACAACGTCATCGGTGTTTTGCAGATTCGAAAATTTATAAAATCCTACATCAAGCAGGGCGACGAGCTTGACGTGCGCTCGGCGCTTGATAACATTCATTTCGCGCATCAAAGCACGAAAATTGATGAACTGCTTTCCGAGATGAGCCGCAAAAGACTGAACATGGCGATTGTAACCGACAATTACGGCGGAACACTCGGCATAGTTACGGTTGAAGATATTTTGGAGGAGCTCGTCGGTGACATTTGGGATGAGGACGATGAGATTAAGGAATTCTGCGTTATGCAGTCGGACGGAAGCTATGAGCTAGACCCCGAGCTTGGTATCGAGGAAAGCTTTGATTTGGTAGATTTTGAAGACCCGGATGATTTTGAATTCGAGCATAAGCTCTTGGGTGAATGGGTCTTCGAACACTTTGACCGTATCCCCACAGAGGGAGACAGCTTTGTATACAACGGGCTAACAGTCACCGTGAAGGAAATGAGACAGAACAGAATTGTTAAGCTGAATATGAAGATGCTCACCGAAAGCAACGAAGAGGGAGGGAACAGTAAATGATTTCTCCTATCTACTATATCGCCGTTGCGGTATGTATAATGTTCTCTGGATTTTTTTCGGCCACAGAGATGGCATATTCCTCTGCAAACCGTTTACGCCTTGAAAACACAGGTGAGAACGGCAACCGTGCCGCGGCACTTGCCTGCAAGATATACGATAACTATGATAATATGTTGTCCTCCGTACTAATTCTGAACAACTTGGTAAATGTAGGGGCATCGTCAATTGTTTCTATAATTGCGCTAAGCATTGCAAGACAATACAATTTTCCTTCCGCAACAACGCTTGCGACAATATGCATAACTCTGCTGATAATCATTTTCGGCGAGACAATTCCTAAGATAGTCGCCAAGAAAAATGCGAACAAAACTGCAGCAAGCTTTGCATATGTTGTTCGTGGACTAATGTTTATTCTTAAGCCGTTGGTTTTTATCGTGGTGACATTAATCCATTTTATTACAAAGCCGTTAAAAGGCGAAAAGCCTGCCGATGAGCAGGAAACGGCAGTTGAAGAGCTGTTTTCCATCATTGAAACGGTTGAGGACGAGGGCGTTATTGACGAGGAGCGAAGCGAACTTTTGCAGGCTGCGCTGGACTTTTCGGAGATTTCCGCGAGTGAAGTAATGACTAGCCGAGTCGACATGGTATCTATTGATATTGACGACGATTGGGATGAAATTCTTAAGACAATCGACAATTCGTCATATTCGCGTCTTCCTGTTTATGAGGATAGCATTGATAATATCATCGGTATCTTGTACTTGAACCACTTTTTCAAGGCGATAACCGGTACTGAAAAAATTGACCTCAGACCCCTATTGATAAAACCCTGCTACGTGTACAAAACCGTTAAGCTTCCCTCTGTCCTTGCGGAAATGCGCAAAAGCAGAACGCACCTTGCCATAGTAACGGACGAATACGGCGGCTCGATGGGCGTTGTCACAATGGAAGATGTGCTTGAAGAGCTGGTGGGCGATATTTGGGACGAAACGGACGAGTTTGAACCTGAGGTTATTGAGCACGGCAAGGACCTTTATGAACTTGACGGCGACATGAACATCTCGGATTTTCTTGAAATGATTGACCGCAGTGAGGACAGCTTCGAAACGGACAGCGCCACGGTCGGCGGCTGGACGATTGAAAGCTTCGGACGTTTCCCCGAATGCGGAGAAAGCTTTAAATTCGAGAATCTCACGGTAACTGTTCTGGAGGTTTATGGACAGCGAGTAGAAAAGGTTTTGCTGCTCGTCGAGTGATTGGTTGGGGGTATATGGATGAAAACGAAAAATGCATTTGTCCGCGTATAAAATGTCCAAGACACGGAAAATGTGAATAGTGCCGCGCTAATCATGCCAACAAAAACAATCTCCCTTACTGCGAAAGGGCAAAACAAAGAGCGGAAAAGCGAGAGCAAAGAGAGCTAAGACGTTCACGATAACAAGACAAAAAAAGGTTGTCTGTCATTGACAGACAACCTTTTTTGTCTATTTTTTGTGTTTCTTTTTCACAGCTTGTTCTGCCACGGTAGGAATGGTCTCCCCTGTCGCTTTTGAGAACTCGCGGAGAATTGCCTTTTGCGCCTCGCCCAAGTTTTCGGGCGTTACGACCTTTACGGTGACAAACATATCACCGCGACCTTTGCCGCGAATATAGGGGATTCCAAGCTCTTTAAGGCGAAAAGTAGTTCCGGTCTGTGTGCCGTCGGGAATGGCGTATTTCGTTTTTCCGTCAAGAGTGGGGATTTCTATATCTGCGCCTAGCGCAGCCTGAACAAAGGAAATTGGCTGTGTATATAAAACGGCAAAGCCGTCTCTTTTAAACTGTGGATGGGGTCTAATGCTGACGGTTACGAGCAAATCTCCCGTCGGACCGCCATTTTTGCCCGAGCTTCCAAGTCCGCGAAGAGCAATCGTCTGCCCGTCATCAATGCCGGCCGGAATGTTGGCGGATATTTTGCGCTGCTTGCGGAGCGAACCGGCACCGCGGCAGGTTTCGCAGGGCTGATGTATGATTTTTCCTGTGCCCTTGCAGTGCTGACATGTGACGGTTGTTTGGATAATGCCGAAGGGGGACCGCTGCTGTTGATGTACGGCGCCGCTTCCCTTGCACTCGGGGCAAATTTCTGCCGTGGTTCCCGAGGCACAGCCGGTGCCCTTACAGTCGGGGCAATCCTCGATTCGTGCGACGCTAAGCTCCTTATCGCAGCCAAAAGCAGCTTCTTCAAAGGTTATGGAGATGTTTGTGCGAACGCTTTCGCCGCGTATCGGGCCGTTATTTTGCCGCTGTCTGCCACCACCGAACATTCCACCAAAAAGATCACCAAAAATGTCGCCGAAATCAAAACCGGTGCCGCCCATTGAGGGGTCAAAGGCGGCGTGTCCGAACTGGTCGTATTTTGATTTTTTGTCCGGATCAGATAAGACTGCATAAGCTTCGGCAATTTCCTTGAAGCGCGCCTCGGCGGCAGCATCGCCCGGGTTTAAGTCCGGATGGTTTTCTTTTGCTAACGTACGATAAGCTTTTTTTATATCGCTGTCCTGGGCGTTTTTGTTAAGCCCCAAGACCTCGTAATAATCCCTTTTATCAGCCATAGATTAAGTATCCTCTTCATAAAATGTCAGAGCGTCAAGCAAGCTCCGTCTTTGAGCCAAGCCTGACCTCTGCCAACTTGAATAAGCAAGCTCACGGCTCTGGGGCGTACCTTAAGTGCGCCCCAGAGTACCAATTCATTTTATTTCTTTTTGTTGTCGTCGTCAACTACTTCGTAGTCGGCATCGTAATATTGTCCGCCCTGCTCATCCTTGTGGTCGTGATTGCAGTTGCCGTTGCCTCCACAGTCACAGTTGGGATCACCACAGCTACCGTCGGCACCTGTCTGAGCATAGAGCTTCTCACTGACTTTGTAGAAGGCTTGAGTGAGTTCCTCTGTTGCGGTTTTAATTGATTCCGAATCGGAACCGGAAAGAGCGGTTTTCAGTTTGGAAAGAGCGGTTTCGACCTCGGACTTGTCAGCTGAGTCAATCTTGTCGCCCATCTCGGTAAGGGTTTTTTCGGTCTGGTAGGCCATCTGGTCGCCCTGATTGCGAATGTCGACCTCTTCCTTGCGCTTTGCGTCTTCAGCGGCAAACTGCTCTGCCTCTTTGACTGCCTTTTCGATGTCTTCCTTGGAGAGGTTGGAGGAGGCTGTGAGGGTGATGTGCTGCTCCTTGCCGGTTCCCATATCCTTTGCGGATACGTTTACGATGCCGTTTGCGTCAATATCGAAGGTGACTTCGATTTGAGGAACACCGCGGCGTGCCGGAGCGATGCCATCGAGATGGAAACGACCGAGGCTCTTGTTGTACTGAGCCATTTCGCGCTCACCCTGAAGCACGTTAATTTCAACACTGGTCTGGTTATCGGCAGCGGTGGAGAAAATCTGGCTTTTCTTTGTGGGGATGGTGGTGTTGCGCTCAATGAGCTTTGTGCAAACGCCGCCGAGGGTTTCGATTCCGAGGGACAACGGGGTAACATCAAGAAGTAGAATGCCTTCAACATCGCCGCCGAGAACGCCGCCCTGAATTGCAGCGCCGACTGCGACGCATTCATCGGGGTTAATTCCCTTGAAGCCTTCCTTGCCTGTAAGCGATTTTACCATGTCCTGAACGGCAGGAATACGTGTTGAACCGCCGACAAGAAGAACCTTGGAAAGCTCGCCTGCGGAAAGACCTGCGTCGGAAAGAGCTTGACGAACAGGGCCGACTGTCTTTTCAACTAGATGATTTGTAAGCTCGTTGAATTTAGCTCTGGTGAGAGTGACATCAAGGTGCTTGGGGCCATTTGCGTCGGCAGTGATGTAAGGAAGATTAATGTTTGAGGACATAACGCCGGAAAGCTCGATTTTAGCCTTCTCAGCAGCTTCACGCAGACGCTGAAGCGCAACTCTGTCAGCAGAAAGGTCAACGCCGTCGGACTTCTTAAATTCCTCCACGAGGTATTTTGTGACGCACTCGTCAAAGTCGTCTCCGCCCAAGCGGGTGTTACCGCCGGTTGCAAGAACTTCGATAACTCCATCGCCGATTTCAAGAACGGAAACGTCGAAGGTTCCTCCGCCAAGGTCATAAACCATGATTTTCTGATCGGATTCCTTGTCGATGCCATAAGCAAGTGCGGCAGCGGTAGGCTCGTTTATTATGCGCTTAACGTCAAGACCGGCGATTCTGCCTGCGTCCTTCGTTGCCTGACGCTGAGAGTCGCTAAAGTATGCGGGAACGGTGATAACAGCTTCAGTAACGCTTGTTCCGAGATAAGCTTCGGCATCTGCCTTGAGCTTCTGAAGAATCATTGCGGAAATCTCCTGAGGAGTGTAGCCCTTGTTGTCTACTGTTACCTTGTAGTTGGTGCCCATTTCACGCTTAATTGAGCTGATTGTGCGGTCGGGGTTTGTAACGGCCTGACGCTTTGCGACCTGACCGACAAGACGCTCACCGGTTTTTGAAAACGCTACGACGGAAGGCGTTGTTCTGTTGCCTTCGGCGTTTGCGATAACGACGGATTCGCCGCCTTCCATAACAGCAACACAGCT
This sequence comes from Oscillospiraceae bacterium, assembly GCA_018053145.1. GTDB lineage: Bacteria > Bacillota > Clostridia > Oscillospirales > Oscillospiraceae > UBA2658. The sequence goes on from JAGPMA010000007.1 coordinate 26,643, forward strand.
GTTTGTTGTTCCTAAATCTATACCAATTATTTTACCCATTGTAATTCCTCCGTTAATGATGATAAGTAACAAATGTACTTAGGTTTGTTTGATTTATATGCAGAGAGTTTTATGCTCTCGGGTTGCTTAGTTTGCAACTTTTACTATGCTGCAGCGAATTACCTTATCGCCCAGCTTGAAGCCCTTTTGGAACTCCTCGGTTATTTCACCTTCGCCAAAGCTTTCGTCCTCAACGTGCATTACGGCATTGTGTATTTCTGGGTCAAATTTTGTGCCTGCGCATGCTGATATTTCGCATACTCCCAAATTTGAGAGGATATCCTTAAACTGAGTTAAAACCATCTCAACGCCCTTTGCGTAAGCTTCGTCGGCGGTTTCGGTTTTAAGTGCGCGCTCAAGATTGTCGTAAACGGGAAGAAACTTTAGTGCCGTGTCTGCGCGGACATCGGAATAAACGCTTTCGCGTTCCTTTTGGCTTCTTTTGCGGAAGTTGTCGTATTCGGCAAGCAATCTGAGGTATTTATCCTTTTCGGAGGCAAGCTCTTCCAGCGCCTTCTTCTGGGCCTCGGACACTTTATCCTTATGCTTTTCCACTTTATCCCCGGCTTTTCCTGCCTCAGCGTTTTCGGTTGCCTCAGCCACTTTTTCTGAGACTAATTCGTTCTTTGCCTCTTGGGAATCAGGGGGTGTTTTTTTTGTGCTCATCTATAGTCATCTCCTTTATCTGAAGTTTCTCAAAGCCGCGTGGGGCTTCCGACATACCCATAAGTCTGCTAAGACCTGCGGCGATGTAACTGAGCTTTGCGGCAACTGCGGAATAATCCATTCGTGTGGGACCGACAACACCAATTATACCGCGCATATTATCTCCTGCATTGTATCTGGCAATAACAACGCTTGAGTCCTGAAGCTCTTTCGCGACATTTTCCGGGCCAATCAATACCTGAATGTCATCCAGCCCGTTATCCGGAAGTCCCAAAAGATGCTCGCTGTCCGAAAGGTAGCTCATAAGGTCGTGTGCTTTGTCCGGATCACGGAATTCGGGCAACCGCAAAAGGTGTGAAGCGCCGGTGACGAAAGCCTCGCCTTCTTTGGATTTGCTGAGTGTATCAATTGCAAAAGCGGCAATGACGGAAACAAGTCCCATCGTGTCACCACAGGCACGCTCTGAGGAAGTGATTAGTGCGGGGGTTATTAAGTCGTCCGATATGCCGACAAAATTTGTGTTAAACACGGAGGAAAGTCTTTGGACCATTCCCTGTTCAACCGAAAAGGGCAGATGAATCAGCTTGTTGTGAACCGTATCGTTTGAAAGCATCGCAACGGCAATAAAGGTGTTGGCATCGACATAAATTAAATCAAACCGCGATATTGTCGAAGCCCGGGGTGCTGCCATCGAGACGGAAGGATATTGAGTGAGAGAGGAAGCGAGCTTTCCTACGTCGCTCATAAGCTTATCAAACTGCTGCATTTTGAGGTTAAGGCTTGAATTTATGGCATCCGCTTCCTCCATTGAAAGACGCTGACGGTCCATTAACTCGTTGACGTACAGCCTGTAGCCCTTTGGAGAGGGGATGCGTCCGGCTGAGGTGTGGGGCTGCTCAAGATAACCCATGGCAGTAAGCTCAGCCATTTCGTTGCGTATGGTTGCACTGCTCAAGTCAAGATCACCCAATTCGGCAATGGCTTTTGACCCAACCGGCTCCGCTGTCGCGATGTAAACATCAATGACAGCTGTGAGTATTCTTTTCTTACGGTCACCAATTTCCATTATTCGCGCCTCCTCAAACGGACATCGCGGAGAAGTGATTTTGGCACTCTCCCGTGGAGAGCACTGGCACTCTCGACCTCTGAGTGCTAATTTAGCACTGTGGTTATAAAAAGTCAATAGTTTTCACAAACGAATTGATAGTTTATTCATATTTTGACCAAGGAAATTTTTCGTTAGGCATAGCAAGAGTTAATCTCATCATGTTTAACACTTGAGTTCGTATTCATTTAGTTGAAATTACTTAGCGCAGTCAATTGAATATTGCAAGAAAAAATTAAAATTATTCTTGCAATTGAGTTTATGTTCTGCTATTATTAATAAGCTATTCGTTTGAGTCGGTATTCGGCTTAATGGCTCAATTTTTACAAGGAGGTGCAGCTAAAGATGGCAAAGTGTGAAATTTGCGGTAAGGGTGTTTCTTTCGGTATCCAAGTGAGTCACTCTCACAGACGTTCTAACCGTACATGGAAGCCCAACGTAAAACGCGTCAAGGCCATAGTGGACGGGACACCTAAGCATGTCTACGTTTGCACCCGTTGCATGCGCAGCGGCAATGTTACCCGCGCTGTGTAGATAAAGCTGGGAATTATTTCATGAAAATAAGCAAAAGCGCCGCATTCTCAATGAGGAATATCGGCGCTTTTGCTTTTTTATTCGAGCTTCTATATTTTTGCATACACTGAATAATACAATATTAGGCAAAACAATCATTGCCGGAGCAATAATTGCTTTTTAAGATTGCAAAAACGTGTTATGATGATTAAAATAAATGTTAAACAGATGAAGGTTGGTGTATGGCATGACAGAGGGATACTCGGTTTTATTGTCCGAATTAGTTAAAGAGCATGAGATGCAAGCCGTGCATGTTTCTGAAGACTTCGAACAGGCAAGAATATACAGCATGGCGGTTGGGAGACCTGGACTTCAGTTCGCCGGCTTTTTTGAGTATTACGATTCAAAACGTATGCTTGTCTCCGGCAAGCAGGAGCACACTTATCTTTCAAGACTGGATTCTGAGGCTAGATACAAGGCAATTGAGGGGCTAATGAGTCACAAACCCTGTGCTCTTGTTATTTGCCATGCTGTCATGCCTTTTGCGGAGCTTACGGAGCTTGCCAAAAAATTTGATGTAAATGTGTTTACTTCCGAAATGGATACCTCCGAGTTTATGGCTCAGCTCATCGGGTCTCTTCATGTCCACCTTGCTCCGCGAAAAACTATTCACGGTGTTTTGGTCGAGGTATATGGCGAGGGGCTTCTGATAACCGGCGACAGCGGCATCGGAAAGAGTGAAACGGCGCTTGAGCTTATTAAACGCGGCCACAGGCTGATTGCCGACGACGCGGTTGAAATTAAAAAAATCTCCAAAAACAACCTTGTGGGTGAAGCACCCGCGATGATTAGGCACTACATGGAGTTTCGCGGTATCGGTGTTGTCAATGCGCGATACATTTACGGCGTTGGTGCCGTCAAGGCTTCGCAGACTATACATCTGGTGATAAAGTTTGAAAACTGGGAGGACTACAAGGCCTATGACAGGCTGGGAATCGAAGAGGAATACACAGAAATTCTCGGAGTTGATGTTCCCTCGGTTACGATACCGGTTCGTCCGGGAAGAAACCTTGCGGTTATTCTTGAGCTTGCCGCTATGAACAACCGTCAGAAAAAGCTTGGCTATAACGCTGCGGAGGATTTGGAGCGAACTCACGATTATAATGTGGATAACAATTTGTTTTGAAAAATCAAATGCCAAATTTGACTTCATTTGTACGCCAAAGCGAAGGGAGGGTTAAAAGATGGACGATTTCGTTCTCCTAACAAAAAAACTGAGAGAGAGTTTGCCGCAGCTTACCGTTCTTGAAAATGAGCCGATGAAAACACACTGCTCCTTCAAAATCGGAGGAGAGGTTTCCGCGATGGCACTGCCGGCTTCGATTGATGAAACGTTGCTGCTTTGTTCCTTTCTCCGCGAAAAGGGCGTTAAGCCTCTTGTAATCGGCAACGGGACAAATCTTCTTGTAACGGATAAACCGCTTCGACGTTTTGTTATCAAAATGTCTGACGGTATAAGCACAATGTACAGACGAGGAGAAACAGGCGTTTTTGCTCAAAGCGGAGTGAGTCTGGCAAGACTTGCTTCCGATTGCGCTCACCTTTCTCTTTCGGGGCTTGAATTTGCTCACGGTATTCCGGGAACGCTTGGTGGAGCGGCCAGCATGAACGCGGGAGCGTACGGCGGAGAGATGAAGCAGGTTTTGCGCTCAGTAAGCTATCTTGATGAGAATTTGAAAATTTGCGAGAGATTTGGCGAGGAGCTGGAGCTGAGTTATCGCCACAGCGCTTTTTCGGACACGGATGCTGTTATTTTGGGCTGTGAGCTTTCTCTTGACAAGGGTGACGAAAACGAGATACTGGCGAGAATGCGCGAGCTTTCTGAAAAGCGGAGGGCTTCCCAGCCTCTCGACAAGCCCTCGGCCGGAAGTGCGTTTAAAAGACCTCAAAACGGCTATGCCGCGGCGCTCATTGAAGAAGCTGGACTTAAGGGGTATACTCTCGGTGGAGCACAAGTTTCGGAAAAGCACGCCGGCTTTGTTATTAACCGAGGAGGCGCAAGCTTTGAAGATGTAATAAAGCTTATGGATTATATAAAGGAAACGGTCTATAAACGCACGGGAATTGTGCTCGAGCCGGAAGTCAAGATTATTGACAACGACTGAAGCTTAAAAAAGGAGAAAAGCAATGGAGTTTCTAATAATATCTGGATTGTCGGGAGCGGGAAAGAGCCACACGGCGGATATTCTTGAAGATTTGGATTATTACTGTGTTGACAATATGCCGATTGCGCTGATAACGAAATTTGCCCAGCTTTGTCTGGCTGCAGGTGAACAATATGAAAAAGTAGCGCTGGTTACCGACATTCGTGAACGGGCAAATTTTGACGAGCTTTTTCAGGTGCTTGACGGACTTTGGGATTTGGGCTGCGACTACCGTATTTTATTTGTTGAGGCGAACCCCGCCAATATTGTCAAGCGTTACAAGGAAACGCGCAGGCGTCACCCGCTTGCCGTTCCGGGGGTTTCGATAGAGGACGCGATTACAAGCGAAATTAAGCTGCTCGCACCTGTAAGAGAGCGGGCCGACTATATTATAAATACAAGTAATCTAACAATAGGAATGTTGCAAAGCGAGATTTACCGCCTCTTTGTCGGAGATGGCGCGAATCGTAAGCTTGTTGTTAATGTCATGTCCTTTGGCTATAAGCACGGTATACCGATTGAAGCTGACCTTGTTTTCGACGTTAGATTTCTTCCCAATCCTTTCTACGTGTCGGAGCTTCGTGATTTGAGCGGACTTGATGAACCCGTGAGTCAATTCGTGTTTCAAAACGACATTACAAAGGAGTTTATGTCAAGACTTAAAGATATGCTGAAATTCTTGCTCCCACTCTATGTGGAGGAAGGAAAAATGAGCCTTACCATTTCCATCGGTTGTACAGGCGGGCATCACCGCTCGGTTGCGATTGCGAAAGCTATTTCAGAATATATCGAAGATTTGGGCTATGCTGCTCAAAACATTAACAGGGACATTCTAAAATAACACTATTTGAAGTAAACGTAACACATTAACCGAAATTGAGCTATGAGCTGAATCGAAGGTGAGGTTTATATGAATAAGCAAAAACCGGAACCCGCCATCGTCGTTATAGGCGGCGGATCGGGGCTTTCAAATATGTTGCGGGGGCTGAAGCTTAAAACAAGCAAGCTCACGGCTATTGTAACAATGGCGGACGACGGCGGTTCCTCCGGAAGGCTGAGAGATGAGTTGGGGATGCCGCCTCCGGGAGATGTTCGCAACTGCTTGCAGGCGCTTGCGAATACTGAGCCGACGATGGAGCAGCTTTTGGGTTATCGCTTTACCGAGGGTGTGCTTCAGGGGCAGAGCATGGGAAATCTTTTCCTTGCCGCCCTCAACGATATTTCTGGGTCCTTCTATGAAGCGGTGCAAAAAATGAGCGATGTTTTGGCCATAACGGGAAGGGTCCTTCCTGTAACGACTGAGGATGTTCGCCTTATGGCGTGCTTTGACGACGGAACAGAGGTTTTTGGCGAGTCAAAAATTATGGAACATAAAAAGCAAGGTAACCGACGTATAACGAGGGTTGCATTAATTCCTGAAAATCCGCCGGCACTGCATGAGAGCATACAGGCGATTGAGGAAGCAGAGCTCATTGTGCTCGGTCCCGGCAGCCTTTACACAAGCATTATTCCAAATCTCTTAACGGACGGAATAGCCGAAGCGATTGAAAGCTCCCCCGCTTTAAAGATATATGTGCTAAACGTTACCACGGAAGACGGTGAAACGGAGTGTTACACAGCTTCCGACCATGTGCGGGCGCTGTTTGCGCATTCGGGAAGGAAGCTTTTTGATTATTGCCTTGCAAATATTACTCCGCTTCCCGAGAATGTGGCCCTGCGGTACAAGGAACAGGGCGCTTGTCAGACTGCGGTGGATTTGGATGAGTTGGAGAAGCTTGGAGTAAAAACAGTTTTGCGGCCGATGCTCGATTGCTCTGCAGGGCTTGCAAGACACAACCCAAAGCGACTCGCGAACGAAATTATGAATCTTTATAGAGAAGAATCGCCGACTAAAATTTTTAATTCACAGACGTTGGCGGAGTACGATTATTGAGAAGGTGAGCACATGTCATTTTCGTCGGAAACAAAGGCGGAGCTTTGCAGGCAACCGCTGCAAAAGCGCTGCTGCGCTATCGCTGAGGCTTATGGGGTTTTGCTTTATTGCAATATGTTTACGGCTGATGAAATTCGAATTGTGACATCAAGCCCTGAACTGACGGAGCACCTGCCAAAGCTTTTCAAAAAAGCCTTCGGTCTTAACTTCGATGCGGTGCCTTCCGTTGATATTAGGGGGAAACAGACCTTTTTAATATCAAATAAAGAGAATATAAATCACATTTTTCAAGCCTACGGATACGAGGCGAAAGGAATTCTCGCACATCATATTAATCTCGGAGTCCTCGAAAGCGATTGTTGTAAGGCATCCTTTCTGCGCGGGGCGTTTTTGGCGGGCGGGAGCATCACCGACCCGACGAAAAGCTACCATTTGGAGATGGTGACTGACCATTACAACGTCAGCCGCGAAACCTTTTCGATTTTGCTTGAGCTGGGGTTTTCACCGAAGGACGCCTCCCGCGGAGGCAACTACGTCATATATTTCAAGCAATCCGAAGCGATTGAGGATTTTTTCACACTTATGGGAGCGCCCCTGTCCGCAATGGACATCATGTCTGCAAAGGTCGAAAAGGATATGCGCAACGCAGTTAACAGGCGCGTAAACTGTGACAGCGCAAACGCAGACAAAATCGTTCTTGCAGCGCAGGACCAGATGGAGGCAATTCGGCGTATTGAGCGTACCACGGGGCTTGACGATTTGCCGGAGAAGCTCAGAGAAGCGGCACTGCTGCGAATTGCAAACCCCGAGGCAAGCTTGACCGATTTAGCCGCCCTAGCCATTCCACCTGTCAGCAAATCCTGCATAAGCCATAGGCTGCGTAAGCTTATGGAATATATAGGATAGAATAAAGAAACCAAAAAAGGAGCAGAAGCCATGTCGTTTGTCCATCTTCACGTACATAGCGAATTCAGCCTTCTCGACGGCGCATGCCGCATCGAGAACATGGCCGAGTGCGCAAAAAATCTTGGTCAGACTGCTCTTGCGATAACCGACCACGGCGTAATGTACGGTACGGTGGCGTTTTATAAGGCCGCTAAAAAGGCAGGGATAAAGCCAATAATCGGCTGCGAGGTATATGTTGCTCCGCGTGGTATGACTGACAGGGAGTACGGCAGAGACAGCAGTTACTCCCACCTAATTCTTCTTTGCAAAAACGAAGTCGGATACCATAACCTTTGCTATCTCGTTAGTGAGAGCTTTACAAGTGGGTTTTACGTCAAGCCACGAATCGACTGGCGGCTTTTACACGAGCATTCGGAGGGACTTGTCTGCCTTTCGGGATGTATTGCGGGAGAAATCCAGCAGAAGCTTATAAAGGACGATTATTCCGGCGCGAAGGAGCGCGCACTGGAGCTTTCGGAACTGTTCGGGAAAGACGGGTTTTATCTTGAGCTTCAGTCACACGGCATACGCGAGGAGCGTATTGCGGCAGAGGGAATTATTAAGCTTCATCGCGAAACGGGCATACCACTCGTCCTGACAAACGATGCGCACTACCTTAAAAAAGAGGATTCACGCTATCAGGATGTTCTGATGTGCATACAAATGGGCAAAACCGTCGACGATCCCGACCGTATGAAGTTTGAGGGCAGCGAATTTTACCTCAAGTCAGAGGAAGAAATGCGTGGGATTTTTACCGAATATCCTGAAATCTCCGCCGCCGCTGACAACACTTCTATAATTGCTGATATGTGTAACTTCGATTTTGAGTTCGGTCACTATCACCTGCCTAGCTTTCCGCTCCCGCTTGGCGAAACGGACGGATTTGAGTATCTTAAAAAGCTGTGTGACAGCGGTTTTGAAAAGCGCTATGCGCACATTTACAGCTATGACAACTCAAATGAGGAAATTGAAAAGCTCCGAGCGCAGCTTTCATATGAGCTTGACATGATACACAAAATGGGCTTTACTGACTATTTTCTCATAACCTCGGACTTCATTTCCTATGCGAAAAATCAAGGCATACCCGTTGGCCCCGGGCGTGGCTCGGCTGCCGGAAGCATCGTTTCCTACTGCCTTGGAATTACGGATGTCGACCCAATAAAATACAACCTGTTTTTCGAGCGTTTTCTGAACCCCGAGCGTGTTTCAATGCCTGATATAGATATTGACTTCTGCGTTGAACGCAGAGGAGAGGTCATCGAATATGTAACTCGCAAATACGGCTCTGACCACGTGGCGCAAATCGTCACCTTCGGCACCATGGCGGCAAGACTGGCCATTCGTGATGTAGGACGTGCGCTTAGCGTCAGCTATGCCGAGTGCGATGCGGTTGCAAAGCAGGTGCCGTTGGCACCGGGTATAACGTTGGAAGAAGCGCTTAAACTATCTAAGCCGCTAAGGGACATGTATGACAACGACGACCGAATTCGTGAGCTAATCGACACCGCGAAAGCGTTGGAGGGTATGCCGCGACACGCATCTACTCACGCGGCCGGTGTCGTAATTTCAGGAAAACCGGTTTACGAATATGTTCCGCTTGCAAAGAACGACGAGTCTGTCGTTTGCCAGTTTCCAATGACGACGCTGGAGGAGCTTGGGCTATTAAAAATGGATTTTTTAGGTCTTCGAAACCTAACCGTGTTGGAGAGAGCTAATCAGCTTGTAAGAAAAATAATTCCTGATTTTGATGTCGCAAATGCTCCTGACGACGACAAGGCAACATTCGAAATGCTTTCTCAGGGGAAAACCTCGGGAGTGTTCCAGCTTGAAAGCACAGGCATGACATCTGTATGCACGGGACTAAAGCCCCGTTCGATTGAAGATATCACCGCTGTCATTGCGCTTTACCGCCCGGGACCGATGGAAAGCATACCGCGTTTCATCGAATGCAGCTCAAATTCGCAGAAGATTCGCTACAAACACGAGCTTTTGCGCGATATTCTCGAAGTCACCTACGGCTGCATAGTCTATCAGGAGCAGGTTATTGAAATTTTCCGCAAGCTTGCGGGGTTTTCACTCGGACAGGCTGACCTTATCAGGCGAGCAATGTCCAAAAAGAAAGAGAAGGAAATCGTCAAGGAAAGACAGGCGTTTATCTTTGGGGATCCAGAAAGAAACATTGTCGGCGCGGTGACAAACGGTGTGCCCGAGGCTGTTGCCGGAAGCATTTACGATGAGATTCTTGACTTTGCCAACTATGCCTTTAACAAGGCTCATGCGGTGTCTTACGCAATCGTTGCCTACCGCACTGCATATATGAAGCTCCATTATTCGCGCGAATACATGGCGGCACTGCTCTCATCTGTCCTGGATAGCTCCGCGAAGGTTGCAGAATATATTGCTGAATGCAGGGAATGGGGCATTAAGCTGCTTCCGCCTGACGTTAACGAATCGGAAGCTGATTTCACCGTTTCGGGCGAAAACATTCGCTTCGGGCTCGTAGCAATCAAGAACATCGGACGCGGGTTTATTAACGCTCTCATGGAATCAAGGGAGAGCGAGGGCAAATTCAAGAGCTTCGATGAGTTTTGCCGCAGGCTTTACGGACGCGATCTTAACCGCCGAGCGGTTGAAAATCTGATCCGTTCCGGAGCGTTTGACAGCATGGGCTACAAGCGCAGCGCACTCATGCGAATTGTCGACAAGGTTATTGACGGCGTCAATGATTCCGCCCGAAAAAACATCGACGGGCAGCTGGATTTGTTTTCGATGGGGCAGGAAAACGAAAGCACCTCCAAGCTGGCAGAGCCTGAGCTTCCGGATATTCCGGAATTTACGCCGAGTGAACTGATGGCAATGGAAAAAGAAACCACGGGACTGTATCTTTCGGGACACCCAATGGACGAATACCGTGTTGCCGCTCGCCGCGCAGGTGCGGTGTCAATCGGTACAATATTGTCCGATTTCTCGCAAGAAAACAGCGTAAAAAGTTTTGAAGACGGTCAATTCGTGACGCTTGCAGGGGTAATCGCAGCTTCAAAAACCAAAACAACTCGCAACAACAGCCTTATGGCATATATTCAGCTTGAGGATGCTACGGGCACGATGGAGCTTATCGCCTTCCAGCGTGTTCTGGATGTTTCCGGAGGTTATATCAAGGAAAATGCACCGATTGTTGTAAAAGGGCGGATTTCTGTCCGAGACGACAAGGACCCTCAGCTTATGGTCGAAACACTTCGCCCGATGACGGACATTGAGCCGCTTAACCGTGAGGAAATGCCAAAAGAAGAGAAAACACTTTGGGTAAAGCTTCCGTCGAAGGATGATTCAAGACTACAAAAAATTGAGAAAATTCTTCAAATGTTCGAGGGCGAGGAGCGCATGATTATTTATTGCGAGGACACGCAAAAACGGCTTTCTGCGAGGTGCCTTATACACGATTCACTTGTCAAGGAACTTAAGGAAATGCTGGGCGAAGAAAAAGTGATGATAAAATGATATCGATAGTATCTGCGTAGGAGGAACAATATGAAAAGTTTTAATTTTAGCAACCCAACGAAAATAATCTTTGGTGAGGGCACTATAAGTAAGCTTGCTTTGGAGCTAAAAAACTGCGGCAGCAATGTCCTGCTCGCCTATGGAAAAGGTGCGATAAAAAAGGAGGGTATCTACGATGTCATTATTAAAATTCTTGCCGACTGCGGCAAGAACGTAACTGAGCTTTCGGGAATTATGCCAAACCCCACAGCCGCAAAGACCCGTGAGGGGATTGCACTGTGTAAGCAAAACAAGGTGGATTTCATTCTCGCGGTTGGCGGCGGCTCCGTTATCGACTGCTGCAAGGCCATTGCCGCAGGCAGCCTTATTGAGGAAGACTTCTGGGATGAGTTTTTTACACAGCACAAGCCAATAATAAAGGCTCTCCCAATTGGAACAGTTCTAACTATGGTGGGAACAGCCTCAGAGATGAACGGCTCTGCCGTTATTACGAACGAGGATATTAAAATCAAAGGTTCGTTCACCTCAAACGCCGCTTTTCCGGTGTTTTCGATTCTCGACCCAACATATACCTACTCTCTGCCGCAGTATCAGATGATCAGTGGAATATGTGACGTGTTAAGCCACATTATGGAGCAGTATTTCAGCGGAACGGACGACAATGTTTCCGATGACTTGAGCGAGGCCCTGATAAGGAGCATAGTCAAAAACACGAGAATAGCGGTGAACAATCCGCGTGACTATACAGCGAGAAGCAATATTATGTGGGGCGCAACCGTGGCGCTTAATACAATTTTAGGCTGCGGAAAGACGCAGGACTGGGAAGTCCACCAGATTGAGCACCAGATTGCTGCCTATTACGATGTCGCCCACGGAATGGGACTTGCAGCTATATCAGCCTCGTATTTCAGGCTGATTTTCAAGAGCGGGCTTCAAAAGTTCAAACAATATGCTGTGAACGTGTGGAATGTTGACGAAGCGGGAAAGACTGATGATCAAATTGCGCTTGAAGGCATTGGTTGTCTTGAAGCGTTCTTCAAGGAAATCGGTGCGACGACCTCCCTGCGAGAGTTAGGCATTGCAGACAAATCAAAGTTTGACTACATTGCTAACAGCTGCAACCTTTTAACAGGAGGCTACAGGACACTTACACATAAGGATGTTAGGGAAATTCTAGAAGCAAGTTATTAATATTTTTACCGGAGTTAAATCACAAACCCAGCTCTTTATTTCTAGTGCTTTTGAAAACCAACAGAGCCACCCAATTTGGGTGGCTCTGTTGGTTTAAGTATATTAATCGCGGCGACGCTTATAGCTGCCTTTCTTGTCGGTATACATGCGGCTGTCTGAAATTCGGCTGTCGGAATCCTGCATGAACTGCTTTAGCTTATCCTCAAAGCTTGCCTCGGTTGGGGCTGAGGGAGCGGAGGGCTTTTGAGTAAAACCATTAGATCTCGGAGAAAAATTGCTCGATCTGGGCTGATTAGCACGTGGCTGCTGCGGACGCTCCTGTTCTGGACGGGGCGCTGGAGGCTCGGCTTTTTTTATTGATAGGTTGATTTTGCCTGTATCGCTGAGTCCGATGACCTTGACCTTAACACTCTGTCCTTCGGCTACGTGGTCGTGAACGTCGTTTACATAGGTGTTTGCAATTTCCGAAATGTGAACAAGGCCGTTGTTCCCATCCGGCAATGAAACAAAAGCACCAAATTTTGTGATGCCTGTTATCTTACCCTCAAAAATTTCTCCAACTGTCGGCTGCATATAAGAGCTGTTTCCTCCTGTTTTGTTCGATGGGTTTTTGCTGCTTATTATGTGATTCAGTTATTAACATCGTAAAAAATCTTTTCGCCCGGCTTAACGAGACCGAGCTTGTTTCTCGCAATATCTTCAATCGTTTCAGGGTCTGTGCTGTGGTCGATCGCATATTGAAGTTCGGTGTTTGTCTGGAGAACGCCGTCGACTTGAGTTTGCAATTCGTCCCGCGCCTCGCGCGCGTCCGACACCTGAACCTTGAGTGACACCAAGCTTATTCCCGCATATACGATTATGGCGAGAATGACAATTTTCGTTATAAGGCTGGCCCTCTTGAACTTCATTTGTATCCTCCCTCCAGCTTTTCGGCGGTTTTAAGGATTTAATTGTGCACTGATGATTATTAAACCTCATTTTATACCAGAAACTCATTTTATGAAAGAGCTTTTTCGAAAATTTAGCAAAATATTTAAGCTTTTTAAATATAAAAGCAAAAGGTTTACGCACAATGCTTAAGATTTTTACGATTATAGATATGAAAGAAGTGAAAATCCCCATAAATACACTGCTCATTAGGGAGAAGTATACAATCGAGCCAACAAAAGCGCAAACGCAGATATAAACGCGCATTTCGCCTTTACCAGGGGCCATTGCCAGATAAAACAGAAGGAAGAGCCCGAAAAAACAAATTAGTATGTCACATATTGCAGTGCAGACTGTACTCTTTGCACGAAGTCGTATAGATTTTGCTGCGTCATAGGCAATTCCAAAAACGATTCCTCCGGTAAAAGCACAAAAAGCGGTGATCAGTTGGAACATTATTGGCTGTTCCAAGGCTTATTTAAATAGGCGCGACCATAGATTGCCGCCGGGAGCGGTTTCCTCATAGCCTAAGTCCGAGATAAGCCCTGTAACGACAAGTTCACCGGTGTCGAGACTGAGCTTGTCAATATGCAGGTCATTTCCGCGCAGAATAAGGCTGCCTTTGGATGTTTTTGTTACTATCTGCCTGTCGTCAAAGCTCTCCACATCGATAACGCCCGAAACGGAGAGCCGTGTCCTGTCCTCTAAAATCACATTGTGCGGTTTTGCAGAGAGTTTTTCCTTTTCTTCATATAACATAGTATTTACCTCCATTTTTGTGGTGATATATACTATGCACCAAAATAATGCGTTATGAGCCAAAATGTATTCCGACTCTGAGCAAAGCCTCGTCGGTCATTGCCATAAGACCATCCAGATCGGAACTGTAGTTGCCTTCCCATAAAAAAACTCCTTCGGCTGCGTAATCGGTATCAAATATAGAGGAGGCGAGCCTGCTTTTGCTAAAGGAGTATTCATCTGAGCTTGCCGTCTTTCCGTTAACCTCATAGCTTTGACTGGTTACAGCACCGCTGTCTATGTCCATCTCGGTGTATTTGTATAGTAATCTCTCTAGAGACAAAACACCGTCGGTGTTGCTAAAGCGAATGAACTCGCGGTAAATGAAATCAGGCGCACCGTTGCCGCTCTCCACGAGGAAGAACAATTTGTCGCTTTCCTTCTCCTGCATGAGACGGAAATCTTGAAAAGAATTAGCGTTTGCTACAACGTCAGTCATGTGCTTGCCGCCAAAAGCTGTTCTGACAGAGTCCAAGTTCGCCGATACACATTCGACCCTGTCATCAATGATGTCGAAAAATTGCAAGCCCATGGCAGCGGAAGCTCCTGCGTCGAACAGTAGCATTTCAATGCCGCCGTCCTGATCCAAATCAATGAAACCGATGCCCTTAATGCCCTCATAAAACGCTTTAGACAGTGCGTTGTAATTATCGGACAGAAAGTCACGAAAAATCTTGGCTCGTGAGATGTTTTCGACAAGCGCCGCTTCCACCTGAGAAGTTAAGGGGGCAGTTGAAGACGAATAATCCGGTGGACTAGAGTAGGGTGTATCAAGAGCGGAGGAGAAGCCTGCCGGGGAGCATGAACAGAGCAAAGCAAGCACTAAGGCAATAATAAAGCAGTTGTTTTTGCACATAAATACCTCTCCTGTTTTTGAAGTTGAGAAGTTGAGGAATAGTACCTCTCGAATTATACTCTTTTTTGAGCGGCTAATTTCGCAATTTACGTCGAAAAAATGTCCGGTGCGGCTTATACCGCACCGGACATTGGATTTTACTAGAGAACTTTTGCCAAAAAACTCTTGAGCCTTTCGCTGTTCGGATTTTCAAACATGGTGGCTGGATTGTTTTCTTCGACAATCTTGCCCTCGTCCATGAAAATTACGCGAGAACCGACTTCCTTTGCAAAGCCCATTTCGTGAGTTACGACGACCATAGTCATACCTTCGCGCGCGAGCTGCTTCATAACGTCGAGCACCTCACCTACCATTTCGGGGTCAAGTGCGCTTGTAGGCTCATCGAATAGCATTACATCGGGATTCATGCACAACGCACGGACAATGGCGATTCTTTGCTTCTGTCCGCCCGAAAGCTGACTCGGATAAGCGTTTGCCCTGTCCTCAAGTCCGACGCGCTTAAGCAAAGCCATCGCTTGAGCTTCAGCCTCAGTCTTGCTTTTTTTGAGAATTTTTATGGGCGCTATGGTCATGTTTTTAAGTATTGTCATGTGCGGAAACAGGTTAAAGTGCTGAAAAACCATGCCCATTTTCTGGCGGTGGAGGTTGATATCGGTCTTTTCGTCTGTTATGTCTGTTCCGTTGAAAAGAATATGCCCGGCTGTCGGAACTTCGAGCAGGTTGAGGCAACGCAGAAAGGTGGACTTGCCGCTTCCGGAGGGGCCGATAACCACAACAACCTCGCCCTTGCGGATTTCTGCGGAGACGCCGTCCAAGGCCTTGATTTTCTCGCCGTTATAGTATTTTTTCAGGTCATTGACGCGAATCATTGTATTATCGTTCACTTACACGGAGCCTCCTTTCAAGCTTGCCAACAAGCCATGTGAAGAACATAACCAAAATGAGGTAAACAAGGGCAACTCCGAAAACAAGCGGCACAAAATATGTAAAGGCAACTCCGGATACGATATTACCCGCATAGGTAAGATCGGAAAGCCCTATGTAACCGGCAACTGCAGTTTCTTTCAATAGAACGATAAATTCGTTGGCGAGAGCGGGAAGGACATTCTTGAAGGCTTGAGGCAAAATGATGTAGCGCATGGTGGGCACATAGCCAAAGCCAAGGCTTCTGCCGGCCTCGGATTGGCCGTCATCTATGGACATAATGCCGCTTCGTATTATTTCGGCAACATAGGCGCCTGAATTAATTCCGAACGCGAGAACACCGACCAGCATTTTGTTAGTTGAGGCAGCAAAGAGAACAAAAAATAGAATAAATATCTGAACGACCACCGGTGTGCCCCTGATTACGGTCAGATAAATCTTACAGACTGCGTTTGCCAACCAAAGCAAAAACTTTTTTGGACCGGGCTGCATTTCAAGCCCGTTTTTGTCCCAGGTAACTCGAACGAGAGAAACGATTACACCCAAAAAAATGCCTAACAGTAACGCAAAGAAAGTCAAAGTAAGAGTGTTGCCCAAACCCTTGACAAACATCATGTAGCGGTTATCATAAATGAAACATTTAAAAAACTCGTAGAAAAAATCGCTTAACCCTTTGGGTAAATCGAGCATCCACTGGGGTGCGGTGCTAAGCCATTGGGACATGACTTCGCTGATTTGTGTGCCCATTGTATCTTACCTCCAATTGAAAAATAAGGGGCAGTTACCCGCCCCTTATACTAAAGCCGACTGTGAGTATTATGCGGCAATA
Organism: Oscillospiraceae bacterium; assembly: GCA_018053145.1. Taxonomy (GTDB): domain Bacteria; phylum Bacillota; class Clostridia; order Oscillospirales; family Oscillospiraceae; genus UBA2658. The sequence goes on from JAGPMA010000007.1 coordinate 43,071, forward strand.
TACTTGTCGATAATGGACTTGACTGTGCCGTCGTCTATAAGCTCTTGAAGTGCCTTGTTAATGGCGTCGCAAAGCGCGGTGTTTGATTTTGCAACAGCTCCGGCATACTGCTCTTCGATGTACTCGGTGTCAAGAATCTTAAGACCGGGATTCTCTGCGACAAATGCCTTTGCAGGCTCGTTATCGATTACAACGCAGTCTACCTTGCCGGTGAGAAGCGCCATAACTGCCTCAGTACCCTTGCTGTAACGGTCGATAGTTGCAAGACCTGCATCCTCAAGATCCCAAGTGGTATAAAGGTCGCCTGTGGTGTTGCGCTGTACGCCGATAATGTGGCTTGCGCCTTCTGCCATCAAATCGTCAACTGAAGTAATGTCGCTATCCTCGGGAACGATGATGACCTGAACGCCGGTTGCATAGCTTGTTGTGAAGTTTACTTCTTCCTGACGCTCAGGAGTGACAGTCATACCGGCCATGCCGATGTCTGCCTTGCCGCCGTTAACTGCTGTGATGATGGAGTCGAACTCCATATCCCCGATTTCGAGAGTCAGACCAAGCTTTTCGGCTATTGCTGCTGCAATTTCTGCATCAATTCCAACAATTTTGTCACCTTCGTAGTACTCATACGGAGGGAAGGAGGCGTTGGTCGCCATTGTGAGAACTCCGTCTTTCACTGTTGTGAATTCGCCGTAGCCAGTTGTCGCGGCTGCGGAGGGCTGTGCGGAAACGTCGGTTGCGGATGCGTCATCCTTTGCACCGCAGGCACAAAGAGCAAGAAGCATTGTGAGCGCAAGAACGGCAGTTAGAATCTTTTTTAGGTTTTTCATTCAGTTTCACCCCATAATAATAAATAAATATCCGGTTTCTTTTCCGTGGTTATGATTATATTACGGAGTGGATGAATATTCAAGAGATTTTTTCAATAATTGAATTATTCTGCATAATGCTCAAATTTAACTGTATAATTATACAAGTGATGCATAATAATTAATAAACAGACGAATAATTATCCAAAATTAAATTCACAATATCGATTTTCCGCCGAATTTTTCCGCTAACTCGCTGTATTTTTTGCACATTTGAAGCCTTTCATTTTCTCTTCCACCGATTGCTTCGACGGATATCGACGATTCTTCCGGCAAAGGCGATATGCGAACCTTGCATTTTCCGTCAATAAGTGTAATTCCATCGCTGAAGTCTGCACCAGCTTCCCAAAGCACGCAGGATAATTCACGCATGAGTCTTGCCCTGTTGTCACAGGAAATTTCGCGGCAGAGACCGACAGAGCGTCTTCTTGAGTCGTGTTTTATTTCCTGAGGTGTGCACGTGTCACTTCCGCCGGAGGAGATAACGTCACCCGTCATGGTAACGGTATCGGGATAAAGGACTGAGCCGCGGCATACAACTGTTCCGCTAATGATGCAGGCTTCGCCTATACTGGCACCATCAATAACAGAGTTGACCACTCTTGAATATGCTCCTATGCGGCTTCCGGAATGAATAATGCTTCGGCCAATCACTGCATCACGTTCGATCACACTGCCCTGACAAATAACACAGGGAGGAATGAGCCTAACTGAATCTGGAAGGTTTGAAGGAGCATATATGCCAGAGGACAGAGAATTTTTCTGAGCGGGCTCAATTTTTAGCTTTCCGTCAAGAGCATCGAGGCAGCACTGAAGATAGCTTTTACTGTTGCCGATATCGCACCAATAGCCCTGCATCGGGATTCCCACTATGTCAAGGCCTATCTTTGCCATAAGCGGGAAAAGATCACGGGCAAAATCGAAGGGCGTATCGAGCGGTATCAAATCAAGAACCTTCGGGGAAACCATATATATCCCAGTGTTGACAAGGTCAGTTACAACTCTTTCCCAAGTAGGCTTTTCAATAAAACTGATGACCCTTCCGGTCCTGTCAGTCAAAACAGTTCCGTAGGGTAAGGGTTCAGAATGTGAATACAGCGCCATTGTAACCAAAGCGCCGTTCCTTTTATGCTCGGCAGCAAGATACTTGAGGTCGAAATCACAGGCAGCATCACCACTGATAACCAAAAAGTCTTCGTCGCCGATAAAATCGCTACAAGAGCGCACGCCCCCTGCAGTTCCGAGGGGCTTTTTTTCGATTCTATACTGCATTGAAACTCCGAAGCTTCTGCCGTTTTCAAAGTGTCTTGTTATACATTCGGGCTTATGTCCAAGTGTGACGCAAAGATCTGTGAACCCGTTTCGTTTTAAAAGCTCCGTCAAGTGCTCCAACAATGGTTTGCCAAGAAGCTCTGTCATCGGTTTTGGCATAAGGTCACAAATCGGTCGGAGCCTTGTGCCCTTGCCGCCGGCCATAATTATTGCTTTCAAACCGCCACTTCCTTTCGACTGTCATAACACATAGAGTATTTCCCGAGACAGGCGAAAATAACCTTGGAATAAATACCACGTTTGTTTTCTGATTTTACGGTTTTGCCAGGCAACTATTGTAAATAATCAGAAATGTTGATATAATATGAAATCCACAACAGATATTCTGTCTAGCAACAACAATTGGGGTTTATTTTTGAAGGCGTAAAGATTTTTTTATTTGTCGAAATGTTGTTCTTGCCTTGGCACTCCATGGATATACGTCCGCTTTTCGGAAGGATTGGGTTTTTATATGAACAAAAACTTGAAGCGACTGCTTGAACCCGGGACAAGGCTTTATTTTGCCTTTCTCGTTATTTTTGCGGGCATAGAGTTTATATTTAACATAAAGCTTGCAATAGCAGAAAGCGCCATAGTTGCTTTGCTTTTTGTATACTTTCTCCTTATCAACCGCCGCAGACGCAGTGAGTTTCAGGCGTATATTGAAACCATAGCTGCTGATGTGGAGGCGGTAAAAAGCGATACGCTTATTAACTTTCCCTTGCCGATGGTGGCGTTTAAGCTGGATAACACAGCGATTGTTTGGGGCAACAGTTACTTTTCAGAAATTTTTGGAAAAAAGAAATTCCATTTTGATACGCGCCTTTCGGACCTTATAAACGGGTTCAAATCAAAATGGCTTACAGAGGGCAAGCTTCAATATCCTGAACTGGTCGAGGTTAACGGCAGAAGATACAGAATATACGGAAACATTGTCCGCGGCGAAACCGATAACAGCAGAGGCTTCATGGGAATCAGCTACTGGCTGGATGTAACAGAATATGACCAAATAAAAGAAGAATACGAAAACTCGCGTCCGATTGTCGCAGTAATACTGTTTGACAATCTCGACGAATTATCAAAAAATCAGCCAGAACGAATTAAAACGCGCCTACAGAATGCAATTTCCGAGAAGGTGGAAAACTGGGGCTCCGATATGGGCGCTATTGTTTCCCATTACGACAAGGACAGGTTTTTGCTTATATTTGAACAGCGCCATTATAAAAAACTAGTTGAAGAAAAATTTTCAATAATGGATAGTGTCCACGAGGTTGTGAGTCCCACTGGCATTCACGCTTCCGTCAGCATTGGAATCGGTCGTGACGGCGGAAGCTTCGAGGAAAGCTTTAACTTTGCAATCCTAAGCACAGAAATGGCCCTTTCAAGAGGCGGAGATCAGACGGTTATTAAAAACCGTTTCAACTTTGAGTTTTTTGGTGGTCGTGGAACGGAAATTGAAACACGCACGAAAGTCAAATCGCGAGTTATGGCAAGTGCGCTTTCCGAGCTTATTAAGTCCTCCGGACAGGTGCTTGTTATGGGGCACAAGTTTGGAGACATGGACTGCGTTGGAGCTGCCGCAGGCATTTGTTGCATTTCTCGTAAACTAGGTTCCAGAGCATTCATTGTTATTGATGAGAAAAACAGTGCCGCTGAAAGTCTGGTGGAGAAACTGCGCTCAGCATCGGAGTACAAAGATGCGATTATTAGCCCACAGGACGCCATAATGCGAGCTGATAGAAACACACTGCTGATTGTTGTTGATACTAATCGTCCAGAACAGGTTGAGGACCAAAGCCTGCTGTTGGCCTGCAACAGAATTGCGGTAATTGACCACCACAGACGAGCGGCAAGCTACATTCAGAATGCGGCGTTGACATTTCTTGAACCGTATGCCTCCTCTGTCTGCGAGCTTGCCTGTGAGCTTGTTGCTGAAACTGTCGAGCAGTCCGATATTTTAAAGGTTGAAGCGGACGCGCTGTTATCCGGCATTGTTATGGACACAAAAAACTTCACTATGCGCACGGGCGAAAGAACGTTTGACGCTGCGGCGTTTTTAAACCGCGCCGGTGCTGATACGATTACGGTGAAAACGATACTTCAAAACGACATGGACGATACTGTTTCGCGCTATAAAATTCTTCAGCAGGTAAAACGCTATCGAGAGCATATTGCTATTGCGGTTATTGAGGAGCCACAGGACAGAATTGTCGCCGCGCAGGCTGCGGATGAAATGCTTAACATTACAGGTATCCAGGCATCAATCGTTCTGTATCCGACGGAAAGCGACGGAGTGATTGTCTCTGCACGCTCCATCGGAGAAGTGAACGTGCAGGTGCTTTTAGAGGAACTCGGCGGCGGCGGAAACAAGTCCGCAGCAGGGGTGCAGCTAGAAAACATATCACTCCGGGATGCGGTTGGCAGACTTTTTGTGGCAATCGACAACTATTTCGGAGAATGATTAAATAATATACTGAAAGCGAGGACTAAATATGAAGGTAATATTTCTTACCGATGTAAAGGGACAGGGGAAAAAGGACGAGATTAAAGATATTGCGGACGGCTACGCCAGAAATTATCTCATCCCCAGAAAGCTTGTCGCTGAGGCAACGTCGGATGCGCTCAACGCAATTAAACTAAAGGAAAAGGCTAAAATTGCGCACGCGGCAAAGGAAAAGGCTCTTGCCGAGGAAAACGCTAAAAAGCTGGAAAGCATTGTTGTGAAGGTTTCGGCAAAGGCGGGCACTGGCGGAAGACTCTTTGGCTCGGTTACATCAAAGGAAATCAGCGATGCGCTGCAAAAGCAGTTTGAGATATCCATCGACAAGAATAAGATTGTTCAGAGCGAGCCAATCAAGAATTTCGGCTCCTATTCCGTTAAGTGCAAGCTTGGCAGTGAAGTAAGCGGCACAATTAATATTGTCGTAACAGAAGAAAAATAACTCTTTGATAAGGAATTTTCTATGGACGAACTCTTTGAATTGAGAGTCCCACACAGCGCGGAGGCGGAACAGGCGGTCATCGGTTCGATGCTGATTGACCCTGCGTGCATCCCTGACGTTCTGAACAAGGCGAGAGCGGATGACTTCTATCTTGAGCGCAACCGTGATGTGTTTGATACTGTCAGCAATATGTACATTTACGGCCGGACGGTTGACCCCGTTACGGTGCTTGACCAGATGCGTGTCCGCGGCTGCATAAAGGATAACTCCCAGAGCTACCTGCTCGAGCTTATGCAGGTTACGCCGACAGCCGCTAATGTCATGAAATATGTTGACATTTTGCGTGAACAATCCCTTTTGCGTGCTCTGCTGAAGGTTGGTAATGATATTACTGGGATGGTTCACGATGGAGCGGGAGAGGCCGACACAATGCTTGAAGCCTCCGAAAGAAAAATTTATGCTCTTCGTCAGGGACGCACTATCGGTGGACTCGAAAAGATTTCAAATGTCATTCAAGATGTTTACAATCAAATATCTGAAATGGCGGCATCCGGCAGCAAAATGCCTGGACTGCCGACGGGACTTCACGATTTAGACAGTGCAATTCTCGGGCTTAACAAAGGCGACCTCGTGCTAATTGCCTCCAGACCCGGTATGGGAAAAACGAGTATCGCCCTGAATATTGCAATGCATGTTGCGAAAAACACACCAAAAACCGTGGCTATTTTCTCGCTGGAAATGTCGCGAGAGCAGCTTGCAACTCGTCTTTTGGCGGGGGAGGCACTAATCGACAGCCAGAAGCTGTTGACGGGAAGGCTAAGTCAGCCGGAATGGCAAAGGCTTGGGACTGCGGCATCCACCATCAGCGAAACAAACATTCTTATTGATGACAACCCTACACTGTCTGTTGCGGAAATGAACTCTCAGTGCCGAAGGCTCGAAAATCTCGGGCTTGTCGTTATCGACTATTTGCAGCTTATGCAGTCGGCGGGAAGCGGACATACCTATTCGGGAGAAAACCGACAGCAAGCGGTTTCGGACATGAGCCGAATGTTGAAAATTATGGCAAAGGAACTTAATGTACCGGTAATTTGCCTTTCACAGCTTTCACGTGCGAACGAGGGAAGAGCAGATAAAAGACCGCTTCTTTCCGACTTGCGCGAATCGGGAGCTATCGAGCAGGACGCCGACATTGTCATTGGTCTTTACAGGGATGGTTACTATGACCCAGAATGTGCAAACCCCAATGATGCTGAGGCAAAAATTCTTAAAAACCGCCATGGTGAACTTGGAACAGTTCATCTAATGTGGCTGCCTGAATACACCAGCTATGTATCGGCCGAAAAGCACCATAACGATGAAGATGGATATTGATTTCTGCGAAAAATTCAATATGCTTCCGAGGGACGGGATTTTGCTCTGCGCCGTTTCTGGCGGCAAAGATTCAATGTTTCTTCTGGAAAGAATGGCGGAGCTTGCGCCAAGCTATGGCTTCGAGCTTCGTTGTGCGCACTTTGACCACTGTCTTCGTGGCACCGAATCGGACAGGGACAGGGAATTTGTAAAGGATTACTGCCAAAAGAGAAGTATACCTTGTTATATCGGGGCGGAGGACGTGCGGAACTATGCTGAAGTAAAAGGCATGGGAATCGAAGAAGCGGCACGTGTCATGCGCTATGGATTTCTTGAAAAAACAGCCGATAAAATTGGCGCTTGCCGAATTGCTACGGCGCACACAGCAAACGACAACGCGGAAACGATGCTGTTTAATCTGACACGCGGCAGTGGACTGAAGGGCCTTTGCGGAATCCCGCCTGTTCGAGGAAGAATTATTCGCCCAATGCTTCAAACCACCACAGAAGAGGTTTTGCGATATCTTAAGGAAAAGAGTATCCCTTATGTGGAGGATTCAACAAATCTCGAAGACGACTATACGCGAAACAAAATTCGGCACAGGGTAATCCCTGTGCTGCGTGAGCTAAGTTTCGCCTTTGATGAAAACCTTGTTCGCTGTGCTGCAATTTTACGTGAGGACGAGGAGTATCTTACAGAAATGGCGAAGAGCTTTGTTATATCGCATTTCTCAAATGACGAAGTCTCTGCGTCTGAATTTGCCGCGTTACCAAAGCCAATTTCGGCGCGTGTTTTGCTTCTTGTCGTTCCTTATGGGCTGTCAAGTTCGCATATTGAGGCAGTGCGAGGCATTGCTGAAGGGGAAGAATGTCACGCTTATGCCGATATCCCCGGATTGAGAGTCATTCGTGATTATGATAAGCTCTTATTCGGTGAAAGAAAAATAACTGAAATTTCAAAGCGTTACGTGCAAGTCGGCGAAACTAACGAAATTCCTGAGGCTGGTTTGGAATTATTCTGCGAGTTCATAAATTGTTGCGAGGAAATTCATAATTCCTTTAACATTTTTTTCTTTAAAAGTGATAGCATCTGTGGTAATATGTTTGTCATGTCCCGCTTGGATGGTGAAAAAATACGTCTTAATGGCAGAAATTGCACAAAGACCTTAAAAAAACTCTTTTCGGAAGCCAAGCTTAACGGGGAAAATAAGTCGCTCATACCCGTCTTATATGACGAGAAGGGCGTAATAGCTGTTTATGGCTTTGGAATCGCAGAACGTTGCGCCCCGAAGCAGGGTGACGGCGTAATAAAAGTCGAAATACGCTCCAAAAGTGCAAACGGTACAATATAAATATACAGCGGTGTAATAAATTTATAGTATTTTTCTGGGGAGAATTAATGGGATGACAAACGACATAATGAAGGTCCTGCTGTCAAAAGAAGATATTGATGCGCGCGTAAGTGAACTCGGCAAAGAGATTACAGAAAAATTCTTAGGTACTGAACCACTGTTTGTTGGAGTTCTTAAGGGCAGCTATGTATTTATGGCCGACCTGATGCGCCATGTAAACTTGAAGTGCTCTATGGACTTTATGGCGGTTTCGTCTTACGGAAGCGGAACAACAAGCTCCGGAGCAGTAAAAATCAACAAGGATTTAAACGAGGACATAACGGACCGTCATATAATTATAGTCGAGGATATTCTCGACAGCGGCATTACCCTGACCTATCTCTGTGGCTATCTTCAGAACAGGAAGCCTGCGTCCATAACGCTGGTAACGCTTTTGGATAAGCCTGCCAGACGCAAAGCTCCGATTAAGGCCGATTTCGTTGGGTTTGAAGTTCCGGATGAATTTGTTGTCGGCTATGGACTTGACTATGATGAAAAATACCGCAATCTCCCCTTTGTGGGAATTTTGAAGCCCGAGGTTTACTCTGACTGATTGCGGATATTAATAATAATTATTGCATTTTAACGCAAAGGAAGTGATTTAAGCTTGAAGCAAAATCCCAAGAAAGCAAGAGATATCGGGTTCTATGCTCTGTTTCTCGTAATTTTACTTGCAACCATTTGGACAATGACCTCTCAACCGGATGTGTCACCGGTAGTTCTCGATTCCGATATCGACACGCTGTTTAATAACGAGCAGGTTAAGGAAGTTGCGGCGGTCGGCGACGAGTTGACGCTGGAGCTTTATGAGCCTTTTAACGACAGCTATACAGTGAAAAAGGAACTCAGCTCAATTGAGATATTCCGATTGAAATATGAGGATTTAATCAAAGAGCAAAAAGACGAAGGGATAATTAAGGATTATGCTTTCAATCCTCCGGCCACTACTCCGCTGTGGATTAGCTACGTGCTGCCGTATGTAGGAATAATCTTAGTTCTCGGTATTTTTTGGTATATCATGATGAAGACTGCCGCAAAGGGCGGCGGTGCCGGCAGTGCCATGAAATTCGGCAAGGCCAGAACCAGGCTTGGCCAGGATGAAAAGAAAAAGGTTACTTTTAACGACGTTGCCGGCGCTGAGGAAGAAAAAGAAGAGCTACAGGAAATAGTAGGCTTTTTGAAAAGTCCGGCTTCTTATACACTTATGGGTGCCAGAATCCCGAAGGGAGTGCTTTTGGTCGGCCCTCCGGGAACAGGAAAAACACTGATTGCAAAGGCAGTCGCGGGAGAAGCAGGGGTACAGTTCCTCTCGATTTCGGGCTCAGATTTTGTTGAGCTTTATGTGGGCGTTGGTGCCTCCCGTGTTCGCGACCTTTTTGAGCAAGCAAAGAAAATTGCACCTGCAATCATATTTATCGATGAAATCGATGCGGTTGGCCGTCAAAGAGGTTCGGGGCTTGGCGGAGGTCATGATGAGCGCGAGCAGACGCTTAACCAGCTTCTGGTTGAGATGGACGGCTTTGGCAACAACGACGGCGTTATTGTTATGGCGGCTACAAACAGGTCTGATATCTTGGACAGCGCACTTCTCCGTCCGGGTCGATTTGACCGTACGGTCTATGTTGGTCTGCCCGATAAGCGCGGTCGTGAGGCCATTTTGAAGGTTCATTCAAGAGGCAAGCCACTCGGAGATGATGTTGACCTCAACGGGATAGCTAGAGGAACACCCGGATTTTCCGGCGCTGACCTTGAAAATCTCCTAAACGAGGCGGCAATTCTTGCCGTACGTCGTAACAAACGCTTTATTTCTCAAGCGGAAATTGAAGAATCGATTTTAAAAGTAATGGCCGGACCCGAGAAGAAGAGCAGAATAATGTCCGACAAGGCAAAAAAGCTTACCGCTTTTCATGAGGCAGGTCACGCTGTAACCTCTCACTTCCTTGAAAAAAAGAATCCCGTTCAATATATTACAATTATTCCGCGCGGACCTTCGGGCGGTATGACGGTTTATCGTCCGGATGAGGACACAGAAAACTATCAGTCCCGAAGCGAAATGTTTGCGAATATTGTTTCTTCCCTCGGCGGACGTATTGCCGAAAAACTGATGCTGGACGATGTTTCCACCGGAGCTTCGTCAGACATACAGAACGCCACAAGGATTGCCAGAGCCATGGTCACGGTTTACGGTTTTTCCGACAAGCTTGGTCCAATATCCTTTGAAGATGCCGGACACAGCATTTTTATCGGACGCGATTTTGGCACAACAAAGAGTTATTCCGAGGAAACAGCAGCCCTCATAGACGAGGAAGTTAAGCGCATTTTTGACGAAGCCGGAGAAAAGTGTGAGCAGGTTCTTACTGAGCACCGTGAGCTTCTGATCAAGGTTGCCGAATATCTGCTTGTAAATGAATCCATGGAAGGCGAGGATTTTGCGTTCCTCTGCGAGCATGGCTATGTTGCGGAAAAGAAGAAAACGACTGAGACAGATGACTTGAAAGTCGAGGGAGTACAATCTGATGATGAGTCATTCTCGATTAAGGAAGAAGCTTTTAATAATAACGATTCAGAAAAGACATTAAATTCGGACGATAAGCTATAAATTAAACAAAAGGGCGGAAGCGATTCCGCCCTTTTCGAGAGGACTGGAAGAACCATGAAGCTTGGTATTGTAGGTCTGCCCAATGTGGGTAAAAGTACACTGTTTAACGCGATAACAAATGCGGGAGCGGAAAGCGCAAACTATCCGTTTTGCACTATAGATCCAAATGTGGGAACTGTGGCAGTTCCCGATGAACGCCTTGATTTTTTGGCGGAGCTTTACAGCCCCAAGAAATACACTCCGGCTATTATTGAGTTCGTCGATATAGCGGGACTTGTTAAGGGCGCGTCAAAGGGCGAGGGGCTGGGAAATAAGTTTTTGAGCAACATCCGTATGACAGACGCGATTATCCATGTTGTCCGCTGCTTTGACGACGAAAATGTTATCCATGTTGAGGGCAGCTGTGACCCGCTTCGCGATATTGAGATAATTAATCTTGAGCTTATCATTTCGGATATGGAGATGGTTGAGCGCCGCATTGACAAGGCAAAGAAGGCGGCGAAGGGCGGCGACAAGAGATTTTTGCATGAGGCTGTGGTTATGGAGGGTTTGCTTAAGCACCTCAATGACGGCAAATGTGCCAGAAACTATGACTGCTCACCTGAAGATGGGGAGATTATCTCCGAGAGCGAGCTTTTGACCTTAAAGCCCGTTATCTACGCGGCAAATATGGACGAAAAAGGCTTTGCGGCCGGACCGGAAAACAGTGATTATTTTAAGCGTGTCGAAAAATACGCACTAAATGAAGGCTCGCAGGTGTTACCCATTTGCGCCAAGGTTGAACAGGAAATCGGCGAGCTGGAAGAAGAGGATAAGGCTCTTTTTATGGAAGAGCTGGGAATGTCCGAAAGTGGTCTTAATCGTCTTATTAAGTGCTCCTACAGCCTTTTGGGTCTTATTTCGTTCCTTACCTCCGGTAGCGATGAGGTTCGTGCATGGACTATTAAAAAAGGCTCGAAAGCTCCTCAGGCGGCAGGGAAGATTCATACCGACTTTGAGCGCGGTTTCATCAGAGCTGAAATCGTCGCTTTTGACGACCTCAAAGCCTCCGGCACAATGGCTGCGGCAAGGGATAAGGGGCAAATTCGCTCTGAGGGCAAGGAATATGTTATGCACGACGGCGATGTGACTCTGTTTAGGTTTAATGTTTAGGTGGTTGCCATATTTAGCTATCTTCCAACAAGCCCTTGACAAAACCATCGAAAGGTATTAGAATCGCCCTATCAAACAGATACAGGCTGTGACGGAGCTTGAGCTCTCATGCGCGGTTCAGAGAGAACGGTATTTGCTGAAAACCGTTCCGAAACGCAGATAGTTCTGACCACTCCCGAGCCGAAGCTCCAAAAAGCATTGACTTAGTAGGTGCTCCCGTGTGCGCACGTTACAGCGCACCTAAGCGGCGGACTATACGTCCGCAAGCAGGGTGGAACCGTGTGAAATTTGCACCCCTGACAAATGTCAGGGGTGTTTTGTTTTTATTTTAAAACGAAGTTTTGAAATAACCTGACTAGAATAACAATTGATAAAAAGGGAGATATATAACATGGATGAGAACAAATATACCTTTGGAAACCCGGATTTCAAGCTTGCCTATAGGCATACGACCTCGCATATACTCGCGCAGGCAATAAAGCACCTTTATCCCGACACGAAGTTTGCCATCGGCCCCGCTATTGATGAGGGCTTCTACTACGATGTCGATTCCGAAATCATATTTACTCCCGAGGTGCTCGAAAAGCTTGAGGCTGAAATGCGTAATATATGTAAGGAAAAGCTGCCCCTTGAGCGTTTTGAGCTGCCGCGTGCAGAAGCTTTGGAACTGATGAAGGACGAACCCTATAAGGTCGAGCTAATTAATGACTTGCCCGAAGACGTTGCTTTGAGCTTTTATAAGCAGGGCGATTTTACCGATCTTTGCGCCGGCCCACATATGGACTCGACCGGACGTATCAAGGGTAACGCAATCAAGCTTACGAGCTGCACCGGTGCTTACTGGCGCGGAGACTCAAAACGCAAAATGCTGCAGAGAATCTACGGCACTTGCTTCCCCAAAAAGGAAGAGCTTGACGCATACCTTGAGCGGATTGAAGAAGCAAAAAAGCGCGACCATCGTAAGATTGGACGCGAGCTTGACCTGTTTATGATTACAGATGAAGGCCCGGGCTTCCCGTTCTTCCTGCCGAAGGGAATGGTTCTGCGTAACGAGCTTGAGAGCTTTTGGCGGGAACTTCATAAAAAATGCGGTTATCAGGAAATTAAAACTCCGATGATTCTTAACGAGGAGCTTTGGCACAGAAGCGGTCACTGGGACAAATATAAAGAGAACATGTATTTTACTAAGATCGACGGTGAGGATTTTGCAATAAAGCCAATGAACTGTCCCGGTGGAATGCTTGCCTATAAGCGCCGCCCGTGGTCTTACAAGGATTTGCCGATGCGTGTTGGGGAACTGGGAGTTGTCCACCGTCATGAGCTGTCTGGAGCACTGCACGGACTTATGCGCGTGCGCTGCTTTACCCAAGATGATGCGCATATCTTCATGACCAAGGAACAAATGCACACTGAAATTCTGGGTGTTATTAATAAAATAGACAGCGTATACAAGATGTTCGGCTTTAACTATCATATCGAGCTTTCCACCTGCCCACCTAACTTCATTGGTAGCCAGGAAATCCGCGAATATAGCGAGAATGTTTTGCGGGAAGTGCTCGAAACCAACGGCAGAGAATATGTTGTAAACCCAGGCGACGGCGCTTTCTATGGACCGAAGATTGACTTTCACCTTGAGGATGCCATCGGCAGAACTTGGCAGTGCGGCACAATTCAGCTTGATTTCCAGATGCCGGAGCGTTTTGAGCTTGAGTATACGGGAGCGGATGGCGAGAAGCACCGTCCAATCATGATTCATACTGTAGCGCTCGGCTCTATAGAGCGCTTTATCGGCATTCTTACAGAGCATTTTGCCGGCGCATTCCCGCTTTGGCTTGCTCCTGTTCAGGTTGTGGTGATGCCTATTACTGATCGTAGCCATGAATATGCGCAGAGCATTTACGAAAAACTGTTCGATGCCGGTATTCGCGTTGAGACCGACTGCAGAAGCGAAAAAATTGGTTATAAAATTCGCGAGGCACAGCTTCAAAAAATACCCTATATGCTCGTGCTCGGTGACAAGGAAGCCGAAGCGAACTTGGTCGCGGTACGCACACGCCAAGGCGGCGACGAGGGTACAATGACCCTTGATGATTTTATGGCAAAGATTAAGGCGGAAATAACGAGCAAGAAAAACTAGGGAAGTGCCCCTAAAGCTTAATGACCGAAATGTACGGCGTTGAAGCTAATGACCATTAATTTCAATTCCTAAACTTGAATAATAAGACAAGCTCCTTCGTAGACTATTGGTAAGGTCTGCAAAGGAGCTTGTTTTGTGGTGCTACTCTTGAAAGAAGGTTTCTGGCTTGAATAGTTATAGGTGGAACAAAATCAGAAATTTAATAGATATACTTTAGCTAATAGTATGGGAGGGTTTTACATCGTGGACAAAAAGAAAATGTGTCTTGTGCTTGCGGTAATCTTTGCTTTGAATATCGCAGCCATTTTGCTGGTGGAAAGAGCCGACGCCTCCTCATATAAAAAAGGCTCGACAGGTAGTGTCGTAAGCCAAATCCAAACCGCGCTTAAAAATCAGGGCTTTTACAACGGAGCAGTTGATGGCGTTTTCGGCAGCGCAACCGAAAAGGCGGTTAAAGCATATCAGCAGAAATATGGGCTTTCTGTGGATGGAAAGGTTGGCTCCGAAACACTGAAGGCACTGGGCCTTTCGCAAAGCGCAACACAGAATTCCGGATCGGGCGATGTTTCATTGCTTGCAAGGCTAATATCGGCAGAAGCGCGTGGCGAGCCATACAGCGGGCAGGTTGCTGTAGGAGCTGTTGTGCTAAATAGAGTTGATAGCCCGATTTTTCCTAACACCATTTCGGGAGTGATTTATCAAAGCGGAGCGTTTACCTGCATTACTGACGGCCAATTTAATGAGCCTGTATCTGAAACTGCATATCGTGCGGCTCGCGACGCAATAAATGGCGTCGATCCTTGCGGCGGTGCGATTTATTATTTCAACCCCGCAACGGCGTCGAGTAAATGGATATGGTCGAGACCGCTGATTGTGGTAATCGGAAAGCATAGATTTTGCGCCTGAACTGACGTTGCCCTTGAATTGCAAATAAAGTCGGATTATAATAAATGTCAAAGTGTAATTCAAGGGAGAAGTGATTATGGCTTATTGCAAACAATGTGGAACAATGCTACCGGATGAATCGGCATTTTGTCCATCGTGTGGTGCCAGAGGTGATAATAGCCAAGGCAATTCGGGACAGTATCAATACAATTCCCAGACATATCAGAATCCTGGCAATAATTCGGCAGCAATGGACGCTGAAGAAAACAAGCTGATTTCGATTCTGTGTTATTTTGGATTGCTGTTTTTAATACCCTATCTGACAAAGCCGGAGTCCCCTTTTGTAAAATTCCATTCTAATCAGGGACTTGTGCTTATGCTATTTGTTATTGCTGCAAGAATAGCAGCTGTTATTCCAATTCTGGGTTGGATTATTGGAATAGCTTGCTGGGTATTTGCTTTAGTTTGCTTTATAATTGGAATAGTAAATGTGTGCAACGGGGATATGAAGAAGCTGCCGATTATAGGGGAGATTGAAATTCTAAAATAGGATATATAGAAAACGAGCGCACCACTCGGTGCGCTCGTTTTCTATATATTTTCGTATTGAGTCAGTTCCGCGTCTTCGCCCTCGTTATCGGGATTTATGGAGCTAATAACATACGGGGTGGTCTGGTAAACGTAATAGTTCAGCCAGTTCGTGTACATCAACTGGGCATGAGCGCGCCATGTCATTACTGGTTCTTTATTAGGGTCATCGTTGGGGAAATAATGTGCCGGAACATGAATATTAGTTCCCTTAGCTGTGTCGCGCCGATACTCCATCGCGAGCGTTTCTCGGTCATATTCGGGATGACCAAAGACAAAGAATTGACGGCTTCGGTGGTTTTTCACAGCAAATACGCCTGCCTCATCGGAAACCGCAAGAACCTCCAACTCGGGGACTTTTTCAATGTCGTCCTGACGAACCTCGGTGTAGCGTGAGTGTGGGGCGTTAAAGTAATCGTCAAAGCCACGGAAAAAAGGCGAATTGGGTCTTAGTATTTTATGGCTATAGATTCCCGACATCTTCTTCGGTAAGGAATACTTCTGAATACCATAATGATAGTAAAGGCCAGCCTGGGCACCCCAGCAGATGTGGAAAGTGCTGTGAACATGGCTTTTTGACCACTCCATAATTTCACAAAGCTCTGGCCAGTAATCGACATCTTTGAAATCAAGGTTTTCTACAGGCGCGCCAGTGATAATCATGCCGTCGTAATATTTATCACGTATATCATTATGACTAACATAGAAGGAGGCCAGATGGTCAGAGTCAACGTTCTTTGATTCATGGCTTATTGTTCGCAAAAGATCAATTTCAACTTGTAAAGGCGTGTTCGAAAGCTTGCGCAGAAGTTGAGTTTCTGTAACAATCTTTGTTGGCATCAAGTTGAGTATAAGAAGCCTTAGCGGACGTATGTCTTGATGTAGCGCACGAAATTGTGTTATTACAAAGATGTTCTCTTTATCAAGGATGCCTTTTGCGGGCAAAGAATCGGGAATTCGAATAGGCATAATTTCACTCCATTCTGGTGATACTATTTAATAAGAATGAGTATATAACGAATCTAAAACAATTGCAATATCTGCTATATTAGTGCCTCCAAAAAAAAGATGTCGAAAAAGAAAAAAACGGCTTGACAAGGGGCAGATGAGGTGTTATTATAAACAAGCTCTCGCCACGGGGGCAAAGGAAAAGAGCGGTGAAAGCCGAAGAAAGTCCTTGACAAGAGTAGAACAAATGTGCTACTATGTAACTCCGCGGTAAAAGCGGGTCGGTTCAAAAACCGGCAAGTGTACCTTGTAAATTAAACAATGTATGGCAAAACTATAAATCATAGTTTTGACAGCTTATGCAAATAAGCACCAGAAATTTAGGGCTTTTGAAAACGTCAAAGAAAGACGTTATAAAA
>JAGPMA010000008.1 GCA_018053145.1 Oscillospiraceae bacterium
CGACTAATTTTTTGTGTTGACATGAGAGTGTAATATACTTGCGTTTCGCCAAAAGATGAGCAAAGGTGCTTATAATACTTAGAGCGTTGTACTGAAAAAAGAGCTTCTCGAAAGAGAAGCTCTTTTTTCATATATTTAGCTAATTTGCAGTTGGAAGAGCAGAAAAAGGATTAATCCTTTTTGTCCATGATGTGCATATACTCATCATAGGTACACAGCCTGTCAATGCAGCCGTCCTCTGTCAAATCGATTATGCGGTTTGCAACAGTTTGAGTGAGCTGATGGTCATGGCTGGAGAAGATGATGTTATACTCAAAGGCATCCATGCCGTTATTTAGAGCGGCAATACTCTCCAAATCCAAGTGGTTTGTCGGCTGGTCGAACATCAGCACATTCGCGCCCGAAAGCATCATCTTGCTAATCATGCAGCGCACCTTTTCGCCGCCGGAGAGGACCTTGACCTTTTTATAAACATCGTCATTGGAAAACAGCATACGCCCAAGAAAGGTACGTAGATAGCTCTCACGCTTATCCTCGGAGAATTGACGCATCCAATCCATGATGTCATAGTCGCAGTTATCGAAATAGACGCCGTTATCCTTGGGGAAGTAGGCCTGAGTGGTGGATACTCCCCACTTAACTTCGCCCTCGTCCGGTTCAAGCTCGCCTGCGAGAATTTTAAAGAGGGTAGTGATTGCGATTTCGTTTTTGCTGATAATAGCGATTTTGTCATCTTTGCCCATAATAAAGCTAAGCTTGTTCAGCACCTTAACGCCGTCAATCGTTTTGCTGACATCGGTAACAAAAAGCCTATCTTTTCCGGGCTCACGGTCAGCCTTGAAACCAACCCACGGATAGCGGCGGGAGGAGGCAGGCATTTCTTCAACCGTCAGCTTATCAATCAGCTTTCTACGGCTGGTGGCCTGACGGGATTTGGATTTATTAGCCGAGAAACGAGCAATAAATGCTTGTAGTTCAAGAATCTTCTGGTCTGCCTTTTTGTTTTGGTCTTTTAACAGGCGCTGCATCAGCTGGCTGGATTCATACCAGAAGTCGTAGTTACCGACATACATACGAATTTTGCCGAAGTCGATGTCAACAATATGTGTGCATACGGTGTTCAGGAAGTAACGGTCATGGGAAACGACTAAAACCGTGCCCTCGTAGTCGAGAAGAAAATCCTCAAGCCATACAACAGAGGCAAGGTCAAGGTTGTTGGTAGGCTCGTCGAGAAGAACAATGTCGGGGTGACCAAATAGAGCCTGTGCAAGCAGAACCTTAACCTTTTGGCGGCCTTCAAGCTCACTCATTACTGAAAAGTGCAGGTCGGTGCCGATTCCAAGCCCCTGCAGAATACGGGAAGCATCGCTTTCCGACTCCCAGCCGCCAAGCTCGGCATATTCCTCTTCCAGCTCCGCAGCGCGTATACCGTCCTCATCGGAAAAATCGGGCTTGTCATAAATGGCATCCTTTTCTTTTCCGCAGTCATAAAGGCGCTTGTTCCCCAAAATAACTGTGTCCATTACGCTGTATTCGTCATACATATTCTGGTTTTGCTTAAGAACGGACATACGGCGCTTTTTGTCAATGTTGACATTTCCGTCGTAGCTGTCAAGCTCACCGGAGAGAATTCGCAGGAAGGTGGACTTGCCCGCACCGTTTGCGCCGATAATGCCATAGCAATTGCCGGCAGTAAACTGCAGGTCGACTCGGTCAAAAAGCTTCTGACCGCCGAATTGTAGAGAAAGGTTTTCAACTGTAATCATTTAATAAACTCCTGAAATTAGGGCAGCACCGCACAATTACAAATGCACGGGTGCGCCGTCAGATTTTTTGTAAGATGAAATACAAAGCGCAGGGAATACTGGATGTATTCACGAGCATTTTTATGCGATATTGCGGAAAATATGCAAGCAGACGGGTGTTTGAGGCGCACGCCGCTAATTGTGCGGTGCTGCCCTAGGTTAAAAGTTCTTTTTGACGTAGGGAATACGCAGAAGGGCATAGAACAGGGAAGTGCCGGCAACTGCATTTATCGCGCCTTGTATGCAGTTGCCGGGGATATTAGCCAGAGCGCCAAGACCGTAACCCATGACAATAGCATCATAAGCAAAATAGCCGGCTATCATAATAATTTCGGCAGCAATGCTGCCCAAGACTGCCATTGACAAGGCGTTCTTTTTTTTTGCCGAGCGTAGGATCGCGCCAGCGGCAAGAGCCATTAAAGCCTTTATTATCAGTGTTGCTGGGGCGTAGATAACGAAGCCGGAAAGCAAATCGGCAAGAGCCGAGCCAAGTCCTGCGGCCAAAGCACCCCAAGGTGAACCGAGAATGAAGGCACTGAGAATAACAAGAGTGTCTCCGGCATTGCCGTAACCAACGCCAATCGGAACTTGGATTATCATTGTGGCGATGGTAGTAAGTGCCATAAAGAGGGCCGCCCAAACCAGTTTTTTGATTTTATCGTTTCTCATGAACTTTGTTCTCCATCAAGGGTTTTGCCTGATTTTTCGTAATTAACAACTCTGATAGCCGCTGTGGCAATTCCGGCCAGTATGAAATACGCGAAGAAGGTGCGCGGATAATACCAAACGTATTCAACACCAAAGGCGAAAGAAATTGCAACAAGGCTGGATAGACAGGCAATCAGAATTAATTTAGTCGTTTTGTCCGAAGACTTGAGCAGGGAACGGGCAGAATCCTTCCAAAGCCTGAGCATGAACCACATAAAGGAGAAAAAGCCCAAAATACCAAGTTCGATAATAAGCTCCATATAGACCATGTGGCTGTGAGGCGCTCCAACCTGTGCGTGAATATTTGCATAGTCCGGGTAAATAACCGCAAAGGTTTCTGGCCCAAGACCTATACCGGTCATAAAATAGTCCCTAACAATATTAATTGCGCCCATCCAAATATAGATGCGGAACATATTTGAGCTGTCCTGCGAGTTGAACAAACTTTGAATGCGGATCATAACGCTGTCCGGCAGGAAGGGTATAGCCGCAACACAAATAAGAAAGAATGCGGGAATCAGCTTTTTATTTGCGTAGTAAACGAAAATTATGCAAGCGAGCATCATGGAAATCCAGCAGGAACGGGAATAGGTCATCAAAAGCGCCCCAAAGGGGAGAAGAATACCTAAGCAAAGAGGAATCCTCAGCCACATACGCTTGACGTTTGCGGCAAAAGCCGCCGCCGCTGGCGTCATCATGACCAAAAACTCAGCGTAGTTATTCGGATTTCCCAACGAGCCGTAAACTCTGCCGGGAACGCCCTTGTTAATATCAAGGTCGGTAAGGCTTGAGCTGACCGCAACACCTGTTAAGCGCTGATAAAAAGCGAAGAGGGCAGATATAATAACCGCAAGATAAATAAAGCCCAGAAGCTTCATCAAACGGTCTTTAGTCGTAATATCGGCAGAAATAACATAGAGCAGCAGCAGAGCGGTGACGTAGAATAAAAGGACACGAAAGCTGTCGCCCCTTGCAAAGCTGAATGCAAGGCTGAAAACGCATGCCATCGCAAAAAGCAAAACAGGCAAGCCCATCTCATGCAAATAATAGCTTTTCCTTTTGCCGGCGCCGACCATAAGAAGGTATAACACAAACAAACCCAAAGCCGCGAGCAAAGCATAGGGATTTGACCAATAATCGTGCGGAATTATAAACATAAGGCAGATGAAGCCACCAAGAATGGTTTCATAATTAATGAAGAACGAGCTTTTAACAAAGCGATTAACGAAGGCTTCGGAAACGCTGCCTCGTGCAGCTTTACTGATTGCTGAAATAATGAGACCTATAAGATAGGTAATAAAATCGTAAATTGCCTTAAAAATACGGGCAAAAATCGATTGACTGTAAATGGGCTCAGCGCGGCTGTCTCTAACAAACCAATGCACAAGGGTGCTTTGAGAGAAAGCATGGCTAAATGCACTGAAAATTGTTTGCAAAATGGCAAACACGCCGCTTTGAATCCAAATATTATAGGTTTTACCCAAAACGCTTGAGGAAAGCACGAAGCCACCTCACTTTCATCGGATTTTTATGGGGTTAAGCAATCGGATCTATGCCGCTGACACGGAGATAAATTTTTGCTTGACCGGCATAGATTGTAAGTGTATGTCCCACGCCATAGAGAACGCCGTCAATCGTAATGCCGTGCTCGGAAAGCTCGCCGTTTGCAAGTACCTGCAAGGTGATTGAGTTATAGCCATCTCTGACAACAGACTGAACCTGACCCTTTGTGTCTGTAAAATAGCCGATGGGTTTGCCGACATCAAAGCTTTCAACTGTTCCGATGGTGACTTTTTCGGTCATATCAAGAACGCTGGTATCGACTTTAAGCGCGTCTGCAACATAAGAGGGGGCTTCTTCGGCAAAAAAGCTGATACGCACCGGAGATAGACTGCTGCCCGAATCCGCTCTGTTTACGACTTTTAGGCCGACGAAAGCCACAGCCGCAATAATTACAAGAACAATTATTAAATCGATGAGATTAACTTTCCCAAAAAGCTTTCCGTTTTTATCAATCATTTGTTTATCCTTCTTTCGCAATTTAGTTATAAGCAGCGAATACATCATTCGCCAATTTATTAAGGTCAAAGTGCTTTGCGATTTTTTCGGTTGCTGCAGCAGAAAACTTTGCTTTTAAAGCGGGGTCGTCCATAAGCTGCATAATATTTGAGACAAAGGCTTCTGTGTCGCCGTATTGACTGACAAAGCCGCATTGAATGAAAGTTTCTGCAAGGTCGCGGTTTCCGCCGACATCGGTTACGACAAGAGGCAGACCGGCATTCATCGCTTCAAGAATGGCGAAGCTCATCGCCTCATTGCATTGGGACGTGCAAACATAGGTGTCCGAATTGAGCAATATTTCGCGTGTATCGGTACGAAAACCGAGCAAACGGCACTCATTTTCAAGCTTTTGTGCAGAAAGTTTTGTACGTATCTCTGCAAAAAGTTCGCCATCTCCGCAGACTAAACAGCAAAAAGGCTTATCCGTTTTGCTTTTCAGCTCGGCAAGAGAATCCAAAAGGAAGTCAAGCCCTTTTTCCGGTGCGAAGCGCGCCAAAATTACCATAACAAAGCAGTCTTCCGAAAGCCCAAGCTCTTTTCTTATCGTGTCGGACCTAACCGGTGCTCCGGCAGGCTCGATACCGTTAAAGATAACCGATATGCGCTCCGGCTTAACGCTGTTCTCAATCATTATCTCGCGCCCTTCGTTGCAAACGGCGATGATTCGATAATTTTTTGGAGTAAAATGCTTGTTGAGGATTCGCCAGACTATGCCTGATAACCCTTCAAGTCGTAGCGTGAGGTGATTTGTCAAAACAACCTTGGGCATATCATAATGGCGCTTCGAAAGCAAGGCAACGAGATTTTCACGCGGGTACTGAGCGTGAATTACGTCAATTTTATTCGCGCGGCAGTAATCCGCAAGCTTTATTGCGGCAGAAAACATGGAGCGCTTACCCATATCGACCTGAAGAGAGGGGACAGATGCCTCTTTCATTTTTTGCGAAAGCTCACCCTCGATATTATAGGCGAAATACGGATTAATTTTCCCTTTTCCTATGCGAATAAGGTTTTCGACATATTTTTCCGTGCCGGCTTTTCCCGCGTAGTTAATTAGATACAAAACATTTATATTTATCGCCTGCCCTTCTGTGGGAGGATTGTCCGAAACAAGGACAATCTAGCAAAATGTTATTATTTAAATACCCGTGGCAGAATAAACCACTCCGGACAGTATACAACATTTGCGGCATTCAAGTCAATAGCGCAAAGACCCGCCGCACCCAAGTCAATGAGTGCGGCGGGCAGTTTTATCAGCCGCCGAGGTACGCTTTTCGGACAGCGTCGTTATTGAGAAGATCGCTGGCTTTTGCGGAAGTGACAATCTTGCCGGTTTCAAGAACATAGCCTCTGTCGGCAATTGAAAGTGCCATTTGAGCGTTCTGCTCAACAAGAAGAATAGTTGTTCCGGCGTCGTTGAGCTCCTTGATGATTTCAAAAATTTGTTCAACCAAGAGGGGAGCAAGACCCATTGAAGGCTCGTCCAGCATTAGCAGTTCAGGCTTTGACATGAGTGCTCTGCCCATAGCGAGCATTTGCTGTTCGCCACCGGAGAGTGTGCCGGCAATTTGCTTTCTGCGTTCCTTCAAACGGGGAAAGCGAACATAGACATCTTCGAGGGAAGCGCCGATTTCGCTGGCCTTGCGGGTGAAAGCACCCATTTCAAGGTTTTCCTCAACCGTCATGTTTAAGAAAACCCTGCGTCCCTCGGGAACCTGCGCAAGACCGTTTGCAACAATCTTGTGCGGAACGATGTCGCTGATTGTTTTATCGAGAAAGGAAACAGAACCGGTTTTGCTCTTAAGCAGACCTGAAACCGTGTTAAGAATGGTCGATTTTCCGGCACCGTTTGCACCGATAAGGGTAACAATCTCGCCCTTGTTGACCTCGAAGGAAACGCCCTTTATGGCATGGATGCTGCCGTAATATACATTAATGTCATTGACCTTTAGCATACGTCAGTTTCCCTCCTTCTTCTTGCCCAGATAGGCTTCGATAACCTGTGGGTTCGATTGAATATCCTCCGGCGAGCCCTTTGCGATGACCTTTCCGTAATTTAAAACGCAAATGCCTTCACATATACCCATAACAAGGCTCATATCGTGCTCAATGAGCATGATGGCAATCTGGAAGGTGTCGCGGATTTTTTGGATGTTCTCCATAAGCTCCGTCGTTTCAGAGGGGTTCATACCGGCTGCGGGCTCATCCAGCAAAAGCAGCGAAGGGTTGGTGCCGAGTGCACGGACAATTTCCAATCTGCGCTGTGCTCCATAGGGGAGTGAGCCGGCCTTGGAATCCGCCAAATCTTGCATATCGAAAATGGACAAAAGCTCCAAAGCACGATTCTTTGCAATATTTTCCGCTCTCCAGTAGCTGGGAAGTCTGAAAACTGCACCACCAAAATGATAGTTCATCTCGTTATGAAGTCCGATAAGGACATTCTCAAGCACGGTCAAATCCTTAAAAAGTCTGATGTTCTGAAAGGTTCTTGCAATTCCAAGCTTGTTAACCTGAATCGTATTAAGACCTGCTGTGTCGCGGCCGTCAAGCATTATTGTTCCGCGAGTAGGCTGATAGACCTTTGTGAGGAGGTTGAAAACGGTGGTTTTCCCCGCGCCGTTAGGGCCGATAAGACCGGCAATTTCCGTTCTGCCGATAGCCATATTGAAGTCATCAACGGCTGTCAGTCCGCCAAAGTCGATTCCGAGATGAGCCACTTCAAGAATAGGTGTTTTGTTAATATCGCGTTCGGGAATAATGTTTGGAGAGGGGACAGGCACGAGCTTTACAGGAGTTCTTTGGAATTTACTCATTTGCTTTGCCCTCCTTCTTTGATGTTAGGGCTTTGCCGCCGTTGGAATCGCTATCGCCCTTGATTTTAAGAATTAGTTTGTCGAGAAGGCCGTTAAGCGAGAAGTCGTAGGTGCCCATAAGTCCCGAGGGCTTAAATATCATTACGATAACGAGAATCAGCGAATATGCGACCATGCGATAGTCGGCAAATTCTCTTAGCAATTCGGGCAGAGCCGTAAGAACGCCTGCGCTCAAAACGCTGCCGAACATACTGCCCATACCGCCGAGAACGACCATAACAAGAATTTCGATGGACTTCATGAAGCCGAAGGCGGAGGGGTTTAGGATCCCGATGTTGCCTGCATAAAGACCGCCAGCAACGCCTGCGAAAAACGCGGACACTACAAAGCCGAGGGTTTTGTAGTAGGTGGTGTTGATGCCGCAGGATTCGGCTGCAATTTCGTTTTCACGGATGGAAAGAATCGCTCTGCCGTGGCGGGATTTCATCATCGTGTGAATAACAAAGCAGGTAACGCCCACGCATATGAAGGTTATCAGGAAGGTTGTGGTTTTGGGGATTTTCTGAAGGCCGGCTGCGCCGTTTGTAAGCTTGAAGCCCAACACATTGTCAATATTCAAAAGAACAACTCGAATGATTTCGCCGAAACCAAGAGTCAAAATTGCAAGGTAGTCGCCTTTTAATCTTAGTGCTGGTATGCCGATTAACAGGCCGAACAAAGCCGCAATCAAACCGGCAAAAAGGAGAGCCATCGGAAAACCGATGATTGAACCCAAATCTGTCTTTAAAAAATGCGAGGCAGCAAAAGCCTTCATAATGATTGCGGAGGTGTATGCGCCAACTGCCATAAAGCCGGCGTGTCCAAGGGGGAGCTGACCCAAATAGCCAGTTGCGACATTGAGCGAAACGGCAAGTATAATGCTGATGCCAATGGAGGAAATAACACCGGAATAATACTTTGAAATCGTTCCTCCGGTTATTAGGGTGTTCATCGCATAGAGCAGGGCTGCAAATAGAACAAGATTTATAAGATAGCGAAGCGGCATAGGGATTATGGTTGAATTCTTTTTCACAATACCGCCCCCTTAAACTTTCTCGTTAATGACTTTGCCCAAAATTCCTGTGGGCTTAAATATAAGCACAATAATCAGAATGGCAAAGACAACGCCGTCCTTCCAAACGGAAAGACCGACAGCGGATACTATTGCTTCGGCAATACCAATGCAGAAGCCGCCGAGCATAGCGCCGGGAAGGGAACCGATACCGCCCAGAACCGCGGCAACAAAGGCCTTAAGTCCGAGCATTGAGCCCATCATGGGCGAAGCCTGAGGATAAGCGCAACAATAAAGAACAGAACCGATGCCGGCCAAGGCACTGCCGACGGCAAAGGTGAAGCTTATTGTGCGGTTAACATTGATGCCCATCAGCTGAGCCGTGCCCATATCCTCGGAAACTGCACGCATTGCCTTACCCATCTTTGTCTTCTGAACAAGGAAGGTGAGAGCGACCATCGAAATAACCGACACGACTATAGTAATCATGGAGGTGAAGCCGATATGCTGGCCGCCGATATTAAGTGCAGGTCCGGTGATAAGAGTAGGAACCTGCTGTGAGCCAGCACCGAAAATTAGCTGGGCGAGGTTTTCTAAAAGAAAAGATATTCCGATTGCGGTAATCAGCAAAGAAAGGCGAGGCGACTTGCGAAGCGGAGTGTAGGCGACCTTCTCGATGACAACACCAAGTACAGTACAGGCGATGATAGCAAGCGCTATAGCTAAAGCGGGAGGGAGCGAAAAACCGACGATTACGAGCCACGCAATATAAGCACCGACCATAATGACATCGCCATGCGCAAAGTTGAGCAACATAATGATACCATATACCATGCTGTAACCGAGTGCTACCAGAGCATAGATACTGCCGGATTGGAGCCCGTTTATCAACTGGCTAATTACTAGGGACATATCCTGTCGTCCTCTCTGTTAAAAAGATTTTTGCAGACGCTGGATGGCTGACCCCAACAAAAAGTTTCGGGTCACTCATCTGGCGTCCGCTGAAAGTCGATAGAAATTAAATACCTTTGTGCGGGAAGTCAGACTTCCCGCACAAAGTGTTCTTAAGGTAATATAGGTATTAGTATGTCTCTGTGAAGGTTTCTACACCGGCAACAATTTTCATGATGCAAGCGTCCTTGACGGGGTTGTTCTGCTTGTCAAAGGTGTAACCCTTGCTGGTGATGCATTCGAGATCAGCGCTCTTGTCGCGGATAGCGTCGATGACAGCCTGCTTATATTCGTCAGTTCCGGCTGTGAGGCCTGCATCCTCAGCAACCTGAAGTGCGTTGCAGAGAACCATTGCAGCGTCATAAGCGTTAGCGGAGAACATGTTGAGAGTGTCTGCACCGTACTTTTCAGTGTAAGCTGCTTCAAAAGCCTTAACAGCGTCTGTGCTTGCGGGAGCATAGCCGGAGCAGTAGACAGTGTTTTCGAGGTCTGCTGCGGAAGCATATGCGGAAACGCCGCTCATACCGTCAGAACCCATGAAGGTAGCTTTAATGCCGACTTCGCGAGCCTGAGTGATGATGAGACCATCATCTTCATAGTAGTTGGGGCAAAAAACGACATCGGGATTCTTGGAAGCGATAGTTGTGAGCTGGCTCTTGAAATCGACGTCGCCGGTTGCATAGCCTTCTTCGTCAACTACTTCGATGCCGAGATCTTTGCAGGTTGCAACGAAAGCATCCTTAACGCCGACAGCGTAGTCGTTGCCGGTTTCATAGATGACAGCAGCGGTTTTTGCAGCGAGTTTTTCGCTTGCGTAGTTAGCCATTTTCTCGCCCTGGAAGGGGTCGATGAAGCAGGTGCGGAAGACATTTGTGTAAACCGTATCAGTTTCGGAATCGTAGGTTACGCCGGCAGCTGTTGCGCTGGCAGTAATCATGGGCATGTTGATTGGGTTTGCTTCGCCTACAACAGCGATGGTGTTTCCGGAGAGAACGTCGCCGATGAGAGCTGTGATGCCTTTGTCAACAGATAGATTGAAAGCGTTGATAGCTTCCTGGCTGTCGCCCTTGTTGTCGTTATTAATGATTTCAACCTGTTTGCCATTGATGCCGCCGTTTGCATTGAGCTGATCAATGTAAAGAGTTGCGCCGTTCATAACGCTGAGGCCGTACTGAGCATAATCGCCTGTCTGGCAACCGATGATGCCAACCTTGATTGTGTCGCCTGATGCGGCTGCGCTGGGGGCTGCACTTGCGTCTGTCTCATCGGTTGTGGCTTTTGTGCCGCAGGCTGCAAAGCAACCGACAATGAGAACAAGGACAAGCGCGATGCTTAAAAACTTTTTCATTTTCTTTCCTCCTAATGTTTTGTGGATACATATACAAAAAACGACTCCGCAAGAGAACGAAGCCATCTTGAGCATCGGTTAAAACAAATAAAATATTCGTATTCAATTGGTAGTATTTTAAATCTTTATCACAATAAAGTCAATAGTTTAGTAGTCTTAAATCACTTATAATATATATAGTACTTTTGGTGATTTCGCATGAAACGCCATATATATCGTTTTTCATTTATAATAGTCATTCAACCACTTGCATAATAAGATGCATAAACCAATTCACTTGGCATAACTAATTGTGAAAACTCACACTTTTATTTTCAAATTGCGTATGGTATACTTTGGTGTATAATACAGCTATGGAGATTATTAATGAACTACGACATCAACAAAACTCAACAGGCTTTTTACTTTAGCTTTAGCTTTACCGGCTTTTATTTCGGTAAGGCATATTTGAGTTTGTCTGATAACGGGTAGATTTAACTTTACAAGATAGTAAAGCCCCGCAGCAAACTCGCTGCGGGGCTTTTTTTTAGCTATATGCTGTTTATATAACCGGCGATAATGCCGGAAAAGAGAGGAATACTTATTATGGTTATTATTTTAAAGAACAATCCCGACAAAGCACAGCTTGACAATCTGAGAAGCTGGATTGAGCAAAAGGGAATTCGGATTCAAGATACACAGGGAGTATCAACAACAATTCTCGGGCTTGTCGGCGATACAGCCTCAATAGACATAGATGACATTCGTGCGCTTGAGATAGTTGCGGACGTTAAGCGCATACAGGAGCCTTACCGCTTGGTTAACCGCAAAATGCACCCAGAAAATACAGTTATAAAAGTCGGCGACGCAATCATCGGCGACGGCGGACTTACGCTTATGGCTGGCCCCTGCTCCGTCGAAAGTGAGGAACAGATCTGCAAAATCGCTTTGAGTGTTAAGGCTTCCGGCGCGACCATTCTTCGCGGCGGCGCTTTCAAGCCGCGCAGCTCACCCTATAGCTTTCAGGGACTTGAAGCCGATGGCTTGAAGCTTCTGAAAAAAGCTCGTGAAATCAGCGGACTTCCGATTGTTTCCGAAATCACGGATATAGAGCAGCTGCCGCTTTTTGAAGACGTTGATATTATCCAAGTCGGCGCGAGAAATATGCAGAATTACGAGATGCTTAAGCGTTTGGGAAAAATCGACAAGCCGATATTATTAAAGCGCGGACTTTCGGCAACCTATGAAGAGCTTTTGATGAGTGCTGAATACATCATGGCAGGCGGCAACGGAAGAATTATCCTGTGCGAGCGCGGCATCAGAACTTTCGAACCGCAAACCCGCAACACGATAGACATTACCGCAATACCGATTTTGAAAAATATGACGCATTTGCCGGTCATCGCCGACCCAAGCCATTCGACAGGAAAATCGGAGCTTGTTCCGCCTGTCAGTGCGGCGGCAGTTGCGGCAGGGGCCGACGGCTTGATAATCGAGGTTCACAACGACCCTCCCCATGCGCTTTGCGACGGGCCTCAGTCCTTAACCTGCGAAGCCTTCGAAATGCTTGCAAGGAAGCTTCAATCAGTGGTAAGCTGTATTAGATAACTCGAAGCCAAAGCAATAATCTTTAATGGAGATGAGCACATGAATTATCAAGCTGTTACAATCGCAACGTCAGTGCCTTACAAGGTTATCATAGGTGATAATTTGCTGGAAGAATGCGGCGAGATTATTTCCCGGGAAATCAAGCCCTGCCGTGCGGCGCTTATCTCAGACGAAAATGTGATGAGCCTTTACGGTGAAAAGGTATCTTCGTCGCTGGAGAACGCGGGGTTTAAAGTCAGCTCATTTTCATTTCCGGCGGGTGAAAAATCGAAAACACCCGATACGCTTTTTGAAATTCTTGATTTTCTGGCATCAAACGAGTTTGACAGAAGCGATGTGGTCATTGCGCTCGGCGGCGGAGTTACCGGAGATATTGCAGGATTTGCCTCTGCGATTTATATGCGGGGGATGAAGCTTGTTCAAATCCCAACTTCGCTTTTGGCGATGGTCGATTCCTCAGTTGGCGGAAAAACGGGAGTCGATTTGGACAAGGGGAAAAACCTCGTAGGTGCTTTCAAACAGCCTCAGCTTGTAATTTGTGACACCGAAGTGCTTGAAACCCTTCCAAATGAGCAATTTGCCTGCGGAATGGCGGAAATAATTAAGTACGCGATGATTTGCGACGAAAAGCTTTTTGAGCTGCTTTACGAAACAAAAGAAAGAACAGCGTTTTCTGAGGATACGCTTAAAGGCGTTATAAGCCGCTGTGTTGAGATTAAGGGCGGCATTGTTACAAGGGATGAATTTGACAACGGTGAAAGACAGCTTCTTAATTTTGGGCACACAATAGGTCACGCAATCGAAAAGCTGAGCGGTTATAAAATCGGTCACGGTCAGGCGGTTGGAATCGGCATGGTTATGATGACGGCTATATCCGAAAGGCTTGATATTTGCCAAAGCGGAACAAAGTCGCGACTTGTAGAATTGCTGGAAAGCTATGAGCTTCCGACACAAACTGATTTTTCGGTTAAAGCTCTTGCCGACGCGGTCGTTTTAGATAAGAAGCGCCGCGGTGATAATATAACAATCATAATGACAGAAAAAATCGGCTCTTGCTTTTATAAAAGCGTTCCGATTTCGGAAATCGAGGTGCTTTTAAATGAGCTTGGGGAGGAACAGCCGTGAATGTAACCATCAACTCAGGAGCATTAAACGGCAAGGTTGGCTCAGTTCCTTCAAAGTCCGTTGCTCACCGCGCCTTGATATGCGCCGCGCTTGCCGAAAGCCCGACAGAAATTTGCTTGCCGCGCTCGAATGACGATATTGACGTAACTGCCGCATGTCTTAGAGCGATGGGGGCGGTTATTATCGCAAACGTTGGAATGCTTTCGGTTAGTCCGATAATTAATCCACCCGAAACGGCCGAGCTTAACTGCGGAGAGTCGGGTTCGACACTAAGGTTTCTTCTTCCCGTTGCGGCGGCACTTTTACCAAGGGCGGATTTTTTGGGGAAGGGCAGGCTGCCGCAGCGCCCTATCGGAGAGCTTTACAATGTTTTAAAGAAAAACGGCGCGGAGTTCTCTGCAAACAGACTTCCTTTTTCGGTTATGGGAAAGCTCAAAGCCGGAAGCTATGAAATTGCAGGCGATATCAGCTCGCAGTACATTTCTGGGCTGCTTATGGCGCTTCCGCTTTTGGAGGGTGACAGCCGAATTGTGCTGACAAGTCAGCTTTGCTCCGAACCCTATGTTATGATAACGCTTAGAATGCTGGAAAAATTCGGAGTTGAAATTAAGCGCGAGGAAAAAGGCTTTCTTGTGCGCGGAAAACAAGTTTTCCGTTCGCCTAAAACTCTCAAGGTTGACGGGGATTGGTCGGCCGCCGCATTTTTCCTTACAGCCGGAGCAATCGGCGGAGATGTGACTGTGGTTGATGTCCAAATGGATTCGGCGCAGGGTGATAAGGCGATTGTTGAAATCTTAGAGCAATTTGGCGCACAAGTTGAGGCTTGTGATAATTATGTGAGAGTTAAGGCGGCTGCACTAAAAGCCTGTTCGGTTGATGTATCTGCAATTCCGGATTTGCTCCCGATTTTGACAGTGCTCGCGGCAAATGCCGTGGGAACGACGGTGCTTTATAATGCCGCAAATCTTCGTCACAAGGAAAGTGACAGATTGACTTCATCGGCGGCGATGATTAATTCCCTTGGGGGAAAAGCCGTTGAGTGCGCCGACAGGCTTGAGATAATCGGGAAAAAGCTTACAGGCGGAGCGGTGGATTCCTTTGGCGACCACAGAATTGCAATGTCTGCGGCGATTGCGGCAAGCGTTTGCTCGGGGCAAACGACAATTATTGGCTCGGAAGCCGTTAAAAAATCGTACCCCGATTTTTACAAGGACTATAGCGCCCTCGGTGGGTTGATTAACACTTAAAGAAGGCGGTCAAGTTTATGAAGCTGGATGATGTCAGAAAAGAAATTGATGAAATAGACGACGAGCTGCTCGATTTATTTTTGCGCCGAATGGAGCTGGCAAAAGCCGCCATGCTGCAAAAAAAGCAAAGCGGCAAGCCGATTCTCGATAAAGGGCGCGAGAGGGATATTCTGAACAAGGTGTCGCAGAAGAGCGGTGAGCTTTCAGTCTATTCGCGCCGACTTTTTAAAGAGCTTATGTCCTTGAGCCGTTCCTATCAAGCTTCGGCAGCAGAAAACGAAACACAGCTATCCAAAAGCATAAAAGCTGCTTTAGTGACTGATGCCGTTTTTCCGCGAAGCGCGAGAGTAGCGTGTCAGGGCATCGAGGGTGCAAACTCACAGCAGGCGGCAGACAGGCTTTTTCCGCATGGGCACATTGAGTATTACGCAAGCTTTGAGGAGGTCGCGCAGGCTGTGCGAAGCGGGGATTGTGACTTTGGAGTGCTGC
Source organism: Oscillospiraceae bacterium (assembly GCA_018053145.1). Classification (GTDB taxonomy): domain Bacteria; phylum Bacillota; class Clostridia; order Oscillospirales; family Oscillospiraceae; genus UBA2658. Next base: position 15,186 of record JAGPMA010000008.1, read on the forward strand.
CCATTGAAAACAGCTCTAACGGCTCTGTACACGCGGTCTATGACCTTTTGAAGGACGGAAGCTTGAGCGTTGTCCGAAGTGTCAAGCTCTGCATACACCATGAGCTGCTTGCAAAGCCGGGCATAGCGCTTTCTGACGTAAAGGAGATTATCAGCCACGAGCAGGCGCTCGGACAGTGCAGCGAATATCTGAAAAATTTGGGGAACAGCGTTAGAATTACAGCTTGCGCCAATACTGCGCTTGCGGCAAAAATCGCTTCTGAAAACGAGGGTGTTGCGGCAATTTCGTCACTTGCCTGCGCCGAGCTTTACGGGCTTGAACGAGTAGCGCAGGAGAGCATACAAAACAGCGACAACAACTATACGCGCTTTGTTTGCGTTTCCGCAAAACCTGCAATCTACCCGGGAGCAAACCGCCTGAGCTTTGTTGCCACGCTTAAGCATGAGCCGGGAGAGCTTTATAAGCTTGTTTCGATAATTGACGCAATGGACGTGAATCTTTCAAAGCTTGAAAGCAAGCCCATAGTCGGCAGGGATTTTGATTTTTTGTTTTTCATCAACGTCGATGCAAGCGTGCTTGAACCGATGATTATCACTATGCTTGAAGAAATCGAGCGAAACTGTCAGAGCTTTGTTTTCCTCGGGAATTATCAGGAGATTTGAGGTGTTTGGCTTTGTCTGATAAAATGTACTCTTACGGACTTTTGGGAGAAAAGCTGGGGCACAGTTTTTCTCAGCAGATACATCAAAAGCTTGGGCTTTCGGGATATGAATTAATTGAAACGGAAAGAGAAGACCTTGAGAAGATTTTGTGTGATGTCTCGTATAAAGGCTTTAACGTAACAATACCGTATAAGCGCGAGGTCATGGAGTTTTGCGACGAAATTGACGATGCGGCAAGGCAAATCGGAAGCGTTAATACCCTTGTTCGAAATGCGGATGGACGCTTACACGGTTATAACACCGATTTGGACGGCTTTATATATGCCGCCAAAAGCGCGGGCCTTGATTTTAATAAAAAGAAGATTCTAATTTGCGGCAGCGGCGGAACCTCGCTCACGGTTCGGGCGGCGGCAAAAAGCCTTGGCGCTGCTCGGATTACCGTTGTTTCTAGAAGCGGCAATGTGAAATATGAGAATTTGAAGGATTACGCAGATTCGGAGCTTATAGTAAATACCACACCTGTCGGAATGTATCCGAACAATCTGCAAGCACCGATAAGTCTTGATAGTTTTCCTAATTGCGTGGGAGTTATCGATGTGATTTATAATCCGCGCAAAACGGCGCTGATTATGGACGCCGAAAGGCGGGGGATTCCCAGCACGGACGGGCTTCCGATGCTAGTGTATCAGGCAAAGCGTGCCGAGGAGCTTTTCCTCGGAAAAAGCATTCCCGACAGCGAGGCCGCAAGAGTTCTCCGAGAAATCAGGATTGAGCGCGGCAATATCGTGTTAATAGGTATGCCGGGCAGCGGAAAAAGCTCAGTTGCAAAGCTTATTGCGAGCAAAACGGGACGAACACTTGTCGACCTAGACAATGAGATTGAAAAAAGTGCGTGCAAGGCGATACCGCAGATTTTTGCCGAAGACGGCGAAGAAGCGTTCCGCGCTTTCGAACGTGAGGAAACAAAAAAAGCCGGTAAGCTGACGGGCCTTATTATCTCCACAGGCGGCGGAGTTGTCAAAGACTATGGTAACTATGCGCCTTTGCACCAAAACGGCCGAATTTATTATTTGCGCCGTGAGCTTAGGGAGCTTGAAACAGCGGGCAGACCGCTTTCGAAGGACAGAGAAACACTTGAGCGGCTATATAATGAGCGTGAGCCGTTATACGACAAGTTCTCCGATACAAAAATCGAGAACAATTCAACGCTTGAAGCAGCAGCAGAGCGGATTTGGGAGGACTATTGTGAAAATATTGGTGATTAACGGACCGAACATCAACATGCTCGGCATACGAGAGCCCGAAATTTATGGAAGCAGAACCTATGACGATTTAGTTAATCTTATCAAAAAGGAAGCCGACAAACTTGGTGTTGAGGTCGAGTGCTTTCAGAGTAATCACGAGGGCACGATGGTTGACATAATACAGAGCGCTTATGGAGATACGGACGGAATTGTTATCAATCCAGCCGCCTATACGCACACGAGCGTCGCGTTATTGGACGCGGTCAAGGCTGTGGGAATACCGACTGTCGAGGTGCATATTTCCAATCCCGACGAGCGCGAGGATTTTCGAAGGGTATCTTATATTCGAAAGGCTTGCGTTCAAACCATCAGCGGCAAGGGCTTTGAGGGATATTTGGAGGCAATACGACTGCTTTGCGATATGTACAGGGACTAAAATTTGGGTAGGTATATATAACTGCGAATTTATTGATTTAAAGCGTTGAAATGAGCCGCGTATAGTGTTAATATTAGCGAAAACAAGTAAATATATCAAAAATATAAAGTAGAGAGGGTATTACATTGTCGTATCACATGTATAATAAGGAAGCGGAGACCATGCCCAGAGAGAAGCTCCGTGCGTTGCAAGGCGAAAGACTTTGCGAAATGGTTAAAAGAGTGTATGAAAAGGTACCAATGTATCATGAGCGCTTTGACAGTATGGAACTAAAGCCGGAGGACATTCGCTCTATTGATGACATTACAAAGCTTCCGTTTACTTATAAGCAGGATTTGCGCGACAATTACCCCTTTGGGCTATTTGCCGTTCCAATGGATGAGGTCGTGCGTGTTCACGCCTCCTCGGGAACAACTGGCAAGCAGACAGTTGTCGGCTACACGGCAAACGACATGAAGCTCTGGGGCGAGGTGATGGCAAGAACTCTCGCTGCTGGCGGAGTTACAAAGTCCGACATCGGTCATATCTGCTACGGATACGGCTTGTTCACCGGCGGCTTGGGCGGAGGGCTTGGCTCGGAAACCATCGGCTGTGCGACGATTCCCGCTTCAACGGGAAACACTCGCCGTCAGGTGACTATTCTGGAGGACTTCAAACCGACCTTCCTGCTGGCGACGCCTTCATATGCGCTCACGCTTGCAGAGTATATGGAGCAAAACAATTGCTCAACCGATAATATTCACCTTAAAGCAGGCTTTTTCGGCGCTGAGCCGTGGACGGAGAGCATGCGGAAAGAAATCGAAAAGCGTCTAAACCTAAAAGCTTATGATATTTACGGCTTATCTGAGGTCATCGGCCCAGGAGTTGCCTATGAATGTGAATGTCAGCACGGGTTGCACGTCAATGAGGACCATTTTTATATTGAGATTATCAACCCCGAAACCGGCGAACAGCTTCCAGACGGCACAGAGGGCGAGATTGTGTTTACCTGCATGACGAAGGAAGCACTGCCGCTCATTCGCTACCGTACGCGCGACGTTGGAATGCGGCTGCCAGGTGAGTGCGAGTGCGGGCGTACCTTTGTCCGTATGGTCAAGCCCGCGGGCCGCACCGACGATATGCTCATTATCCGCGGAGTAAATGTTTTCCCATCTCAAATCGAGTCTGTGCTCATGGAAATGGACGGCATCGCGCCTTATTATCAGATGATAGTCGAAAGGGAAGGAAACCTCGATAAGCTTACAGTCCTTGTTGAGCTGACGGAGGACACATTTACCGACGAAGTAAGAAAGCTCGAAGCAATTACTCAGAAGGTCACAAACGCAATCCAATCAATATTGGGCATCGCGGCAAAGGTTAAGCTTGTTGAACCAAAGAGCATCGAGCGGTTTGAGGGCAAGGCAAAGCGTGTTATCGACAAGCGCACGCAAGTTAACTTTTAAGGGGGAGAGACTATGCTTTTAAAACAGATTTCAGTATTTGTTGAGAATCGCCGTGGAGCGATAATGGACATCACAGGTGTTCTTTCTAATGCAGGCGTCAATCTTCGCGCAATTTCAATCGCCGATACGACTGATTTCGGCGTTGTTCGGCTTATTGTCGATAAGCGTAAGGACGCTCTTGCCGCCCTGCGCGACAATGGTATGACAGTGAAGGAAACCGATGTTGTTGCCCTTGTGGTAGACGACACGCCGGGCGGTCTTCACGCGGCACTCAAGGCTCTTACAGACAGCGGCATAATGGTCGAATACAGCTATGGCTTTGTTTCGCCGATTAATGGCGAAGCAACCATTATTCTCAAGTGTGACGATCAAGAAAAAGCACTTGGCTGCCTCACCGCAAAGGGCTTCAAGCTGCTAACGGCAGACGACCTCCAGTTTTGATTTGAGCTAAGGCTCAAAAAATAACATAAAACGGTTCCGCTAGCTTTTTAATGCGGAACCGTTTTTTTATTGCACCGTGAGAGAGCACGATGCGCTTTACTTTTTAGTTTCGTTTTGTTATAATACGCAAGCGAAACAAATTCAATATGCGCCCGTAGCTCAGTTGGATAGAGTGACAGACTCCGACTCTGTAGGTCGCTGGTTCGAATCCAGTCGGGCGTACCACGTCGTCACGGACGATACGAAGTCCGCGACGACCTTTTCTTTTGCAAAGCAAACGCCATCGCTTACCAAAAAGTGCATACACAGGAAGACTCCTGTGTATGCACTTTTGTCTTTAAAGAGCAACTTACATATAAGCAGCTATGCCCTCAAAATAGTTCTTCGTCGTTTCATAAAATGCTTTTCCAGCATCACCTATGTAGTGGTCTTTTCGCCATGTAAGACCGATGGATGCCAAAGGGCCTTCGTCCAGCTCAACAAACTGGTATTTAAAATCAGTGTTGAGCATTGTCATTGTTTTTGGTGCAAGTGCAATACCAAGACCCGATTTAACAAAATTGTATATGGATGAAGTGTCTGTGGTTTCAACCGAGCTATTGACAAAAATGCCCGCTTCTTTAAAGTAAACATCCTGCATATCACGGGTTCCGTAGCCAACACCGACGCTGATAAAGTTTTCGTCTTTTAATTCTCCGAATCCAACAGACTTACGTTCGTTCAGCCAATGCTCCGCGGGATAGACAATGACGCCGCGCTCCATATGCAGCAAAATGCTCTCAAGCTCGGGCTCTTCCGTGAGTAAAGGGCAGCAAATTGCGAAATCTGCGTCGCCGTCGAGCAGCATTCGAATTATTCTACGCCTTTTTGCGGAGTATTGCTGAATGTTCAAGTCGGGGGAGTCCTGCTTATTTTTTTTTAGTAAGCCGGGCATATAGGTGCTCACATTTGTGACGATGGTAACCTGGGTGGATTGACGTTTGTATGTTGCCTGAATTTTCTTTTTTGAATCCTCAAACTCATACAAAAGCCTTACAATATCATGGTAAAATTCTTTTCCGCACGGATTAAGCTGTATTCCTCGTCCGACTCTGTCAAACAGCTGAACACCAAGCTCGGCTTCTAGTTCAATAATTACATGGCTCAAGTGTGATTGGGAAATATACAGGTCATTTGCCGCTTTAGTCAAATGCTCGGTTTCGGCAACACGCTTGAAATACAAAAGATGGCGAAGCTCCATATACCCACACTTCCATAATATGTCACGATTAATCGCACACACGCATGATAATAGTTGATATTATACATTATACTACATGATAAATCGATGGTAATCTATTGTCAAGCGGTTATGCGAATATAATCATGGAGTTATAAACAATACAAAATTATGGAGGGTCAAAATGTCTGATTGGAAAGAAATTTATAAGCAGAAATTGGTTTCGGTAGAAGACGCGGCAAAAAGAATTGAGTCCGGTGACAAATGCCTGCTTGCTCCTTGTTCAGCAGCTCCCATCGAACTTATGGAAGCAATTTGTGACAGAGTAGACGAACTGAAAGATGTTTCTGTCGTTACCGGTATGGCTCTATATCCATTTAAGTTTTTCCAGTCTCCTGAATTTATCGGCAGAATCGATTTTAATACTATTTTTTACGGAGCAGCAGAAAAATTCTTCTATGATGTCGGTACTGTCAATATTAACTCCATTCACTTGTCACAGGTTGCAAGCTGCCTCCAGCCGGTATATGGAGTCAATACACTACTCGCTGACGTTTCGTTGCCCGACGAGGAAGGCTATTTATACTACGGGCCAATGGGAGTCGCGGTAAACGGAGAGGTTGCGGAGTACGCAAAAAAAATAATAGTACAGGTTAACAAGTTCCAGCCGAAGGTTTCGGGCATAAAGCACCGTATTCATGTCAGCGAGGTCGACTGTCTATGCGAGTTTGACCATCCGCTGCCTGAGCTGCCGCAGCCGGAGGTTACTGATGTTGAAAAGAAAATAGCCGCGCTTTTGCTTCCGCTGATTAAGGATGGCTCCTGCATCCAGATTGGATTGGGCGGGCTTTCAAACGCTGTCGGTTATGGACTTGAAAATAAGAAAGACCTTTCAGTACATACCGAGATGTTTACAGACTCTATGGTTTATTTGGCAAAGAAGGGTGTTATTAACGGACATATGTTTGCAGCCTTCGGGCTTGGCAGCACCGAGCTTTATGAGTTCGTGGGCGAGGGCAAGGTTGACCTTTGCCCAATCAGCTTCGTCAATGATCCCTATGAAATCGCAAAAAAGGATAACTTCGTTTCGATTAACGCCTGTTTAATGTCTGATTTAACAGGACAAGTTTGCTCCGAAACACTTGGCCATTCAATATACAGCTCCACAGGCGGACAGCTCGATTACGCAAAGGGCGCTGCTATGTCAAAGGGCGGTCAGAGCTTCCTTTGTATGCCTTCAACCGTAAAAGGTAAGGATGGTTCTAAAATTTCAACAATCACGCTAAATTTGCCTGCCGGAGAGGTGGTTACAACTCCGCGTTCCGAGGTTATGAACATCGTGACCGAATATGGAATTGCAAATCTATATCATCAGCCAATTCGCGAGAGGGTAAAGAGAATGATTGCAATCGCTCACCCGGATTTCCGCGAGGAGCTTCATGCACAGGCACTGGAGGCTGGACTAATCCGCGAATAGGACATTAATAACAATAAAAGAGACGCAAAGCTATGCTTTGCGTCTCTTTTATTGCGCTGGGATTAATTGTTTTTCAATTCAATTAAGTTATTTACTTGACATAGATAAAGAAATATCATTATACTAATTCTTAATTACGACAATAATCGGCAAATATAGTCTTCATATAATCGGCAATTGAAAAAGGAGCGAATTCTTAAAACTTATAGAAAGGAATGATGTGATGTCTGGCTTTGCAAACGTTGAATTGAATGCATTTTCTGAGCTAATACTTCTCATTCTTTTAATTAATATGCACCGCGCAAACAGAAAGTATCTTCCGGATCAGAAGCTCTTTTTATGGATGCTTGCATCAGCCGCGCTTGTGCTTGCTTTCGATTCGGTTCAATGGATAATTGATGGAATCCCGGGGGAAATGGAATATTATGTTAACCTAATATCAACCGTGCTTTATTACTTGTTTTCAGTGGTTCCCTGTATGCTATGGTGTTTCTATGTTCGCTACCAGTTTAAAATGAACATTAGAGAAGCTATGAGAGCGAAAGGCGTCGTTGCAATCCCTTTTTTAATAAACGCTGTTATGGCGATTATGACCTTCTTTAATGGTGCGTATTTTTATATCGATGAACAAAACTATTATTGTCGAGGAGAGTATTATTGGCTGTCCGTATGCCTAACCTATTCTTATTTTCTATATGCATTGTTATACACGGTAATAAATAAGAAAAATACCGAAAAAAAGATTTTCCTTTCGCTATTAATATTCCCGATTCCGCCAATTATTGGCAGTGTTTTACAGGTTACGCACTTTGGTGTTGCGCTATTTTGGCCTGGAGTTGCAATAGCCCTTCTGACAATATACTTGAACATACAAAAAAATCAGCTGTACACTGATCATTTAACAGGATTATATAATCGAAGACTGCTTGATATACATCTTAGCGACTGCCTGAAAAACAGTAAAAAACAAAAAAGCATAGGAGTAATAATGCTGGATGTTGATCAGTTTAAAGCCATCAACGATGAATATGGCCATGTAATCGGTGACCAGGCCCTTGTGGAGACGGCAAATGTACTTAAAAAAAGCGTTGGGGTTAATGGCTTTATCGCAAGGTATGGCGGAGATGAGTTTGTCGCTATAGTTTCGGTCAGAGATAAATCGGATATTGATAGAGTCGTACAGGATATTGAACTTAACGTAGCACGATTTAACGAGCGGAGTAACGATCAATTTAAAATTAGCGTCAGTATGGGATGTGAAATATTCACTTGCGGCGGTCCTTACTCTGAAAATGATGTCTTGAACTTAATAGATAGGGGAATGTACGAAGATAAAAAGCGGAAAGAGACAGCGCTTCAACCTTCTATTATCCGCTAAAGATAAAGTCCAAATGAAACACATAAGGGCCGTTTTGATACAATCAATTGTATCAAAACGGCCTTTTTTTGCTTCTCCGGCTGTTCGAATTATAAGAACGCGAATAGGTGACATTATATGTAAATAAACAACAATGTGCGGTAAACATCTTACGGGAAAAAATGATTTATATAACCGGTTGGCTGAACCGCTAATCCTAAAAATATTGACAAAAAAATCTGAACAATGTATAATCATGTTCGCGCATTGTCAGCCGTGCGTTACTTAATTTGTTTGCTAGTGTGGCTCAATGGCAGAGCACATCACTCGTAATGATGAGGTTGTGGGTTCGATTCCCACCACTAGCTCCAAAAAGCCCTGAAGTCTTTTGACTGCAGGGCTTTTTGATTTTATATTATAAGCAGGCATGTGTGACTAGAGCTTGCTGTCAGGAAAATCACTTATTTTTCGCCCCAGCGATACTTTTTATTTTGACGAAGAGCATCGGAATTAAATGTGACTTCTTTAAGTGTATCAAAGGGATAAGAGAAAATCTATAAGCAAACGGACTTCCTTATAGATTGTCTGTTATAAACTATATCACGCATAAAACTTGTGATTACCTATTGTTGCGATATAAGCGCGGGTTCGGGTTATCCATGAGCTTGTTGCAACAGTCGGGTTAAGGAAGAACAGGCTGCCGCCAACAACTGATGCCCCGTCCAAACATAGCTTTGCGGCAAGAAGGCTTTCCGCGGACGGTGTGTTGTAAATTGTTTCGTTTGCAACGGGCGTAAACTGTGTACCGCCAACATCATCAAAAATGACGCCGTATATGCTGTTTGGAAAATCTGAGCTTGCGACACGATTTAGAACTACGTTTCCGACGGCAATTTTGCCGAATAAGGGTTCACCGCCGCTCTCGGCATTAATTATTCGAGAAAGCCAATACAGAGAATCGCTGATGTAATACTCCTTGCCTGACAGTATAGTATTGCTTCCGGCGTTCAAGCTCACTTTTTCGGTTGCCGCATCCCATCCAACAGTTGCACCCATAGCTTTTGCAAGCACGCGAACAGGCACCATGGTTGTTCCGTTAACCAATTTTATGCTGTCTTTAACAAATAGCTTTCGTCCGTTAGCGTCAATATAGTACTCTCCCGGACGGGCAGCAATCGTAAGGTTTGAAGAACGCACAATAGCCGTATTACTTTCCCACGAGACCGTTGCGCTTGGGCAGAGAGATAGGGAAGTGGCTCTAAGCGGAACGTATGTAGTGGAATTGTATAACAAGACCTTGTCAATTACTGTTGTGTTGTTTACTTGCAGAGATACTGCGTGGGCGCTTGGCACAATAGCAAGTAATAGCCCCAGAATCAATAACGCGGATAGAATCTTTTTCATAATAAGCTCGCTCCTTGTTCTGTTTTAATAATTGTAACTTATTGTTACTAATAGGGCAAGGCGAAAGTATTTCCAGTTGGGGCCACGGTAGTTTGAGATATTTTAACCTCAGATAATATGCGGAGATATACGATATAAAGGGCGAAATAACACTTGACTAATCAGCGCAAAAATGCTACTATAATCGGGCATTCCATTTATGTGCGCGAGTGGTGGAATCGGCAGACTCGCCGGCTTCAGGTGCCGGTGCTCTTCACGGGCGTGGGGGTTCAAGTCCCCCCTCGCGCACCAATAAAAAACCATGTAACAGGATTTGAACTGTTACATGGTTTTTTTGTTTTAATATGGTAAGATTTGTGATATAATCGCTGCATAATTCTTAATAGACTGTTAAAGAGCCATTGAATGTGAAAGTCAAGGGAACGAGTTTGTAAATGAAAACGGAAATTATTTATTTTTCTGCAACCGGCACAACGAAATCGCTTGTAACGGCAATCGCCCAGGGGTTAAACGGTGACGTGCATTTTACGGATGTTACTTTGCCTGAGAGCCGAAAAAATGCTATTATGGTTGATAATGACTTAACTATTTTAGCAACACCAGTTTATGGAGAAAGAATTCCCCATTTTCTTTGTGAGTATTTTCAACAAATCAAAGGAAATCGTAATCCACTTGTTGCGGTCTCTGTTTATGGCAATATGGGCTTTGGAATCAGTCTTCAGCAGTTTAAAGATTTCGCAGATAATAATAATTTTAGACTAATTGCAGCCGGGGCATTTATAGGTCAGCATACCTATGCATCCGAAGCAGCCCCAATAGCTTATGGTAGGCCGAACCAAGATGATTTACAGCAGGCTCGTATTTTCGGCGAGCGCATTCAAAATAAAATGGATGCCAGGAACTTTACGCCGATTATTCTTCCACGGAATGGATTACCTAAGTTTATTACAGAATTCCCAGACTCAGGTACGCGTTTATTAATCCGACAACCCCGAGTGAAAAATGCTCTTTGCAATGCATGCGGTGCTTGTGCTCGAAAATGCCCAGTGGGAGCAATTAATCAAAATACTTTAGAGATTTGTGAGCAGAAATGCCTTCGTTGTTATGCTTGTGTAAAAGTTTGTCCCAATGCGGCCAGAACAGCAAAGTTCAGTTTACCTGTTTTTAGCTCTGTCTTTCGTCATATAGGTATAAAGAGAAAAGAAAATCGAACTTTTTTATGAGCGGAATTGCTTAACTTAGAATTAAAAACCGACCAAAAAGTTATAAGCGGCGCAGAATGCCATCTGCGCCGCTTATAACTTTTTTATTTATTAAAGCTGTCCTTAAGCGCAACCGAACGGTTGAAAACGAGATGCTCGGGTGAGCTGTCGCGGTTGTCAACACAGAAATAACCCTTGCGCATAAACTGATAGGAATGAGGGAATGTCGCGTTCTTAAGGCATCTTTCAAGCTTACAGCCCTTGAGAATTTGTAAAGAATCGGGATTAAGACAGTCAAGAAAGTCCTTATCGCCGCCATCTGGATCCGCGTCAGAAAACAGGTTGTCGTAAACGCGGACCTCGGCGTCGACCGCTGAGTTAGCGTCGACCCAGTGAATAGTGCTTTTAATTTTTCGGCCATCCGCAGGATTTCCACCGCTGCTTTCGGGGTCGTATTCGGCAAGAACTTCAATGACATTGCCGTTTTCGTCCTTGACGCAGCCGGTGCATTTGGCTACATATGAGCCCTTTAAGCGAACCTCGTTTCCGGGATACAAGCGGGTGTATTTGGGGATTGGCTGCTCCATGAAGTCCTCAGCCTCGATAAAGAGATTGCGTGAAAAGATTACCTCACGCTCACCGTCGTCGGCGATATTAGGGTTGTTTTCAACCATAAAGGTTTCGCTTTTACCTTCGGGATAGTTTGTTATAGTGAGTTTTATCGGCTCAAGGACAGCCATGACTCGGGTTGCGATTTCGTTCAAATCCTCGCGTAGGCAGTGCTCAAGGAAGCTGAATTCAACAGTGCTGGGCATTTTAGCAACACCGATACGCTCGCAGAAGCTCAGTATCGACTTCGGCGTGTAGCCACGGCGTCGAAGTCCGCAGACCGTAGGCATACGGGGGTCGTCCCAGCCGGAAACACGACCGTCCTCAACAAGCTTGCGAAGCTTGCGCTTGGACATGACCGTGTAGTTGATTCCCAGACGTGCAAATTCAAGCTGGCGGGGCTTTGAGGGAACGGAGACGTTTTCGATGACCCAGTTGTATAGCGGCCTATGATCCTCATATTCAAGCGAACAGAGAGAATGAGTTACACCCTCGATAGCGTCCTGAATTGGGTGAGCAAAATCGTACATGGGGAAGATGCACCACTTTGTGCCCTGTCTGTGATGCTCAATGTAACGTATACGGTATAGCACCGGATCGCGCATGTTAAAGTTTCCGCTTGCAAGGTCAATTTTCGCGCGGAGCGTATATTTACCCTCGGGAAATTCACCGGCGCGCATACGTCGAAAAAGGTCGAGGCTTTCGTCAATGGGTCTTTCACGATTAGGCGACTGTGCCGGAACGCCGACACCACCGCGATACTCTTTGAATTCTTCGGGCGTTAAGCCACAGACATATGCAAGGCCGTTTGTGATGAGCTCCTCGGCGTATTCATAGGTCTTTTCAAAGTAATCCGAGCCGTAAAAGAACCTGTCGCCCCAATCAAAGCCAAGCCAGTGAATGTCCTCTTGAATTGCGTCAACAAACTCGGTGTCTTCCTTGGCAGGGTTGGTGTCGTCCATGCGCAGGTTGCAAACACCGCCGTATTTCTGCGCTGTTCCAAAGTCTATATATATAGCCTTTGCGTGACCTATGTGCAAATAGCCGTTCGGCTCAGGCGGGAAACGAGTATGAATTTTCATGCCCTCATAAGCGCCGCCTTGAGCTAAATCCTCGTCAATAAAATCGTGTATAAAGTTGCTCGTATTTTCGTTCATCCTAAAAAACCGTCCCTCTCGTTTCAGAACAAGAAACCATATGGTTCTATAATATTTACTATCACTGTATTATAAGCGATATTTCTGGTAAAAACAACATTATTATGCTAAAATACGCGTATATGGACATTTGGACCACCTTGACGAGTAAGTTATACATTGGAGGAATTCGACGTGACAGATATTATCATCATTGGCGGAGGTCCGGCAGGCGTTTCTGCCGCCCTTACAGCCAAGAATAGGGGCAAAAGCGTTAAAATAATTTCGAACAGTGCCGAGCAGAGCAATCTATGGAAATCAAAGTCGGTAGAGAATTACCCAGGCTGTCCAAACGCAAGCGGAGAGGATATTTTAAAGCTGTTTCGCAAGCAGCTTGATGATGCAGGCATAGAAATCATAACCGCGAGGGCGCTTAATGCCCTTTCAATGGGCAGGAGCTTTTCCGTGTCCTGCGGTCAGGAATACTACGATTGCAAATCAATTATCCTCGCTGTCGGCATAACTCAGCAATCGACCTACCTTGGGGAAAACGAATTTCTCGGCAGGGGAGTGTCCTACTGCGCAACTTGCGACGGAATGCTTTACAGAGGGAAAAATGTCGCGGTTATCGGGCTTAACGAGGAAGCCGCAAGCGAGGCCGATTTTTTGCGCTCAATCGGTTGCGGGGTCGAGTATTTTGACAAAAACAGAGCAAAAAAATATGAAATTCGCGGAAATGAAGCTGTTACAGAGTTAATTGCAGATGATACTGCCTATTCCGTAGATGGTGTCTTTATCCTCCGCAGCACAATTGCGCCGAGCAGCTTTCTCTCCGGCCTTGAGCTGGAAAACGGACATATAGTTTCCGACGGAACGATGAGAACAACTGTAAACGGAGTTTATGCCGCCGGTGACTGCATTGGCAGGCCCTATCAAATCGCCAGAGCTGTCGGGCAGGGGAACACAGCCGCGCTTTCAGCCTGCGAATATCTTGACAAAATATAAGCTATAACGTATAATTGCGCAATAGTTAAAGGCATTGATGGGAAAGTGCAATTGTTCTGTACGGCAAAGAGAGAAAGCGTTTGGTGAGAGCTTTCGCGTGCAATGATTGCTGGTCGTCCTTAAGCCAACCGAAGGAAATGTCGGTTCGTGTGCTCGCGTTAAGAGCATAGAGTGCGTCGTTTTCACGGCGAATTCAGGTGGTACCGCGTTTATTTCGCCCTGAGCATATGCTCAGGGCGTTTTTGATTTTTCTGTCTATGATAGTTTTGTATGGCAGAGTGATAGGAGGTCATTATTATGACAAAAGAGCTTTCAAAGGTCTATGAGCCCAAAGAAGTGGAAAAGCGAATCTATGATATGTGGGAAAAGGGCGGTGCCTTCAAGGGCGTCCGCGACCCCGAAAAAAAGCCGTTTACAATAGTTATGCCGCCCCCCAATGTAACAGGGCAGCTGCATATGGGCCACGCGATGGACGCAACACTGCAGGATATTCTTACCCGCTATAAGCGGATGAAGGGCTTTGCAGCGCTGTGGGTTCCGGGAACTGACCACGCCGGTATTGCAACCCAGATTAAGGTTGAAGAAGCTCTCCGCAAGGAAGGGCTTTCACGCCACGACTTAGGACGTGATAAGTTCCTTGAACGCGTGTGGGACTGGAAAAACAAATATGGTGACCGAATTGTTGACCAGCAGAAGCAGCTTGGCGCTTCCTGTGATTGGGAGAGGTCAAGATTTACAATGGACGAGGGCTGCTCAAAAGCAGTCCGCGAAGTGTTCGTTTCCCTCTATGAAAAGGATCTCATCTACAAGGGCAGCCGCATAATCAACTGGTGCCCTCACTGTACCACCGCACTTTCTGATGCCGAGGTCGAATATAAGGATAAGCCGGGTTTTCTCTGGCATTTGCGCTATCCGCTTACTGACGGCAGCGGCTTTGTAATCGTTGCCACAACACGACCCGAAACCATGCTTGGCGACACGGGCGTTGCAGTTAATCCAAACGACGAGCGCTACAAGAGCATTGTCGGTAAGACCTGCATGCTGCCGCTTATGAACAGGGAAATCCCCATTGTTGCGGACGATTACTGCGACATGGAATTCGGCACCGGCTGTGTTAAAATGACCCCTGCGCACGACCCCAACGACTTTGAGGTCGGGTTGCGCCACAATTTGGAGGTCATCCGTGTTTTGGATGACAACGGCAAGATAAACGAGCTTGGCGGTAAATATCAGGGACTCGACCGCTACGAAGCGAGAAAAGTCATAGTGGCTGAGCTTGAGGAGCTGGGCTTAGTCGAAAAAATCGAGGAGCATCAGCATAATGTCGGCACCTGCTATCGCTGCGGAACGGACGTTGAGCCCATAATCTCCGCCCAGTGGTTTGTTAAGATGCAGCCGCTTGCACAGGAAGCAATTCGCGTTGTAGAGGACGGAGAAACCAAGTTCGTTCCCGAACGCTTCAGCAAAATCTATACTAATTGGATGGAAAATGTCCACGACTGGTGCATTTCCCGTCAGCTATGGTGGGGCCATCAGATTCCCGCGTGGTACTGTGCGGACTGCGGCCACATGACAGTTTCGCGCGAGGACGCAACTGAATGTGAACACTGCCACAGAAAAAACATTACTCGCGACGAGGACGTTTTGGACACTTGGTTTTCCTCTGCGCTTTGGCCCTTCAGCACACTCGGATGGCCTGATAAAACAGCTGATTTAGAATATTTCTATCCGACAGACGTTCTTGTAACGGGCTATGACATTATCTTTTTCTGGGTTGCGAGAATGATATTTTCCGGTTGTGAGCACACGAAGAAAGCACCCTTCCACACAGTATTGATACACGGCTTAGTTCGTGACGACAAGGGACGGAAAATGTCAAAATCACTCGGAAACGGAATTGACCCGCTTGATATCATCGACCAGTATGGCTGCGACGCTTTGCGTTTCAATCTTGTCACGGGCAACAGCCCCGGAAACGATATGCGCTTTTACACTGAGCGCTGCGAATCAATGCGTAACTTCGCAAACAAAATTTGGAATGCAAGCCGCTTCGTGATGATGAACCTCACCATCGACAAATGTGAGCTGCCCGATAAGCTTGAAACCGAAGACAAGTGGATTCTTTCAAAGCTTAACAGCGTAATTCAAGAAATTAACGATAATATGGATAGCTACGAGCTTGGCATTGCAGCTCAAAAGGTTTCGGACTTCATTTGGGACAGCTATTGCGACTGGTATATTGAGCTTACAAAGCCGCGTCTTAACGGCGAGGATGAGGAAAGCAAGCTTAACGCTCAAAAGGTGTTGCTCTATGTGCTTATCGAGATGATGAAGCTTCTGCATCCCTTCATGCCGTTTATAACAGAGGAAATCTGGCAGGCAATTCCGCACGAGGGAGACATGCTGATTCTTGAGAGCTTCCCCAAGTTTAACGATGCGCTTAGCTTCCCGAAGGACGAGCAGGACTTTGAAATATTGATGGACGCCATCAAGGCAATACGTTCTCGAAGAGCGGAGATGAACGTGCCGCCATCCCGCAAGGCGCACCTTATAATTGTCACTGAAAAGGGCGAAATCTTTGAAAACGGCAGAGCCTTCCTAATGAAGCTTGCCTATGCCGGAGAGATTACCGTAATGACTGATGCACCAAATGACGTTGAAGGCATGGTTTCCGTTGTGACGGGTGAAGCAAAGATGTTCATGCCGATGGCGGATTTGGTAGACCTTGCAAAAGAGCGAGAAAGAATCGAAAAAGAGCTTGAAAAAGCGAAAAAGGAATATGACGGACAAATGGCAAAGCTCTCAAACGAAAGCTTCCTTGCCAAAGCACCTGAAAAGGTAATAGAAGCCGAAAAAGACCGTGCAAACAAAGCAAAGGCGCTAATGGACAATTTAACAGATAGCCTCAATAAGCTTCGTTAAATTTCGCATTAAGTACCTGCTTCGACAGGAAATTGAACAAGCATCTTTTAAAATAGCGCTGTGGGCATATGCTCATAGCGTTATTACTTTTTTATGCAAAAAGGGCGGAGGACAAAAGATGAAAATATACACAAGCGAGAGCAACGGCACACTCAAGCTCATTTTATCAGGTGAGCTCGACCACCACTGTGCAAAAACCTCAATGAAAACAATTGAAAACTTAATTGATGAGCATATGCCGCGCGACTGCATCATTGATTTATCAGAGCTTAGCTTCATGGACAGCTCCGGCATCGCGGTGATTCTCCGCGTGAACAAGCAAATGAAAAATATGAGCGGTAGAGCGTGGGTTGAAAATCCTTACGGACAACCACTTCGGGTGCTGGATGCCGCAGGAATAGACCGTGTTGTAAAAGTATTCGTAAAGACGAGATGAAAGGAAATACGTGATGAAAAACGGCGATTACATAAAAATGGAGTTTCAAAGCAGAAGCGTTAACGAAAGCTTTGCAAGGGCGACAGTTGCCTGCTTTGCCGCACGCCTTGACCCAACCTTGGAGGAGCTTGCGGATATTAAGACAGCGGTGAGCGAAGCTGTTACCAACTGTATAGTTCATGCTTATCCGGGTGTGCTGGGAACAATTTGGATTCGCGCCAGAATCGCTGACGAGGGAACAATCGAAATTGTTATCCGTGACAGCGGGGTTGGTATTCCTGATGTAAACAAAGCAAGAGAGCCGATGTTCTCAACAGGGGGAGATGACCGAAGCGGCATGGGCTTCACAATCATGGAAAGCTTCATGGATAAGGTTAGGGTTCATTCTGTCGAGGGAAAGGGAACAACTGTTACTATGTCGCGGCGAATAGTCCGCAGGACTTAATGCTATGACAGATGAAATGACGCAGGCTCTCAGGCAAGCTAAAAATGGAGATAAAACGGCGTCGGAGCAGCTGATTGAAGAGAATTCGGGGCTAATTTGGAGCATAGCAAGAAGGTTTTTTGGACGGGGTGTGGAAGCAGACGATTTATATCAGCTTGGCTGCGTCGGATTCCTAAAAGCTATTCAAGGCTATGACGAGGAATACGGAACGCAGTTTTCAACTTATGCCGTTCCCAAAATTTCCGGGGAAATTCGAAGGTTTCTGCGCGATGACGGAGCCGTTAAGGTCAGCAGAGGAATTAAAGAACGGGCACATATAATAAAAAACGCCAGATGCTCACTTGAGCAAAAGCTTGGCCGAGAGCCGACACTTTCCGAAATATCGGAACAAACGGGACTTGAAGCGGCGGAGATAGCAAGTGCGGAAACAGCGGTCGGCCCCACAGAATCCCTTCAGCGCGAAACAGGGGACGAGGGCTTCACACTCGAGCAGATTTTGGGCGATTTCGGTCAAGAGGAACGCCTTGTCGAAAGGGTCGCGCTGAGAGAAACGATTGACCGCCTGCCCGAACGTGAGAGAAGCGTTATATCGCTGAGGTTCTATCACAGTCTAACACAGGACAGCACCGCTCGCGTAATGGGTGTTTCGCAGGTGCAGGTTTCAAGACTTGAAAAAAGAGCATTTGAACGGCTGCGTGAAATGCTGTTATAGGGCAAAAGCGTAATATTAAAAAGACATCGGAAAAGAAAGAGCTTCTCCGATGTCTTTTGGTTTTATGAATCCTTTTCTTCTATTTTCAATTCCTCAATATAACCCGCTGTTAGGATTGCCGCCGGCAAAGCCACAATAACAATTCCCAATATTGATGATATCATGGTGACCGCTTTCCCGATGTTGGTAACAAGAATGATTCCGCTATGCCCCAAAGCCGTTAAGGACATAGTTGCACAATATGCCGCGTCAAAAAAAGTATCAAAAGAATTTGGCTCGGCATTGAAGAGAACAAGGGCGGAAGCCAATATGTATAGTATCGCGAGAACGATGACGCAAGTAAGGGCCTGTTTTTGCTTTTTGAAAATGTTTTCAAGCATTCTTACATATTTTGAATGCTGCAGGAACTCAAGAGCTTTGATTACTCTTGCAAATTTAAGAAGCTTCAAGAGCTTAAGCAGCTTGAAACTATAGCTTAAGGGTGTGACAGTTGGCAATATGGCGAGCATATCGACTATTGCCATTGGAGTAAATGGATAAATTAGAAAAGATGAAGGTTTGTTTTTTTTGAATTTTATATCCGCAGTAATTAAACGCAGTGCGTAATCGATAATAAAAAATGAAACCGTAATGTAGTCAATCAGTTTTAAGGTGCTGGTGCTCTCTTTGAATGCAAGAGGAATAAGGCTTGCAACGATAGTTAATATCATAAACACATCGTATGCCTTGCTCCATGAATCGTTTTCATATGCCTCATCAATAATCTCATAAATTCTTTTTCGCATATCTGCCTCCTTTTTGGCGTTTAGACCCGATATCGTCACGAGCTCATATAGTAATTCTATATTAATACCGCTAATATTGCAAACATTCAATTTTGTTATCTAAGCAAAGGCACTTTTATCCCCAAGAAAACTATAACAAAATCAACTTGTATATGCTTTCCCACTAAGGTATAATGAAAAAATATAAAATAAGCTGACAGGTGAACCGATGACTGAAAATGAATTTAAAAACAGATACATAAAAGCTCGAAAACTCGTTATTAGGCGTGATTTCGAGCATTTAAATGATATGCAGATAAAAGCGGTTATGGCAACGGAGGGGCCGCTCCTGCTTCTCGCAGGCGCAGGAAGCGGAAAGACCACAGTGCTGATTAACCGAATCGCAAATCTTCTGCGATACGGACGAGGAGCAGACAGTGACGAGCTGCCTGCGGGCGTTTCCGAGGCTGATCTGGAGCTTTTGGAAAAAGCGGCGAGCGATAAAAATTTTGCTGAAATGGAAAAGGCACGACGGCTCGCGGCACTTGAACCCTGCGAACCGTGGCGAGTTATTGCAATCACCTTCACAAACAAGGCGGCAGAAGAGCTAAAGACGCGCCTTGAAAAGATGCTTGGGCCTCAAGCTCTTGACATTTGGGCGCAGACCTTCCATTCCGCCTGTGTTCGAATTCTTCGGAGCTATGCCGATAAGATAGGCTATGACAAAAGCTTTACGATTTACGACTCCTCGGACAGTCTTTCGGTTATGAAGCACATTGTTAAAGACCTCGATATCAACGACAAAGAGTTCCCACCAAAGACGATACTCAACTATATCGGCAAGGCAAAGGACGCCATGCTGACTCCGGCTGAATTCCTGGCACAGGCACAGGCAATGAACGATGTCCGCCGAAAAATTATCGGACAGGCCTACTTGGCTTATGCAAAGCGCCTTAAAGATGCGGACGCTATGGACTTTGACGACCTTATTTACAACACGGTACTGCTTCTTGAAAACAACGCAGATGTCCGCGAATTATACCAAAAGCGCTTTAAATATGTCCTTATCGACGAATATCAGGACACTAACAATTTGCAATATCGCCTTGCCGCCGCTCTAACCAGCAAAAGCGAAAACATTTGCGTTGTCGGTGACGACGACCAGAGCATCTATAAATTTCGCGGTGCTACAATCGAGAACATTCTCAGCTTTGAAAACCAATTTAAAAAGGCCCGTGTAATTCGTCTTGAGCAGAACTATCGCTCAACTGGGAATATTCTCGGCGCGGCAAATGCAGTTATACGAAACAATCAGGCACGCAAGGGCAAGGAGCTTTGGACGGACAAGGACATGGGCGAAAAGCTCACTCTTTATGTCGCACAAAACGAAAATGACGAGGCACAGTATGTTGCAACAAACATTCTGGAAAGCTTTGCGGTTGGAACAAACTGGCGGGATAACGCAGTATTATACCGCATGAATGCTCAAACAAATAAGCTTGAATACGCCTTTAAAAGAAACGGCATACCATACCGTATCATCGGCGGCACACGCTTTTTTGACAGGCTTGAAATCAAGGACATGATGGCTTACCTTTGCGTAATTCTCATGCCGCAGGACGATTTGCGCCTTACTCGTATCATCAACACTCCTCCGCGCGGAATCGGTGACAGAACCATCGAAGCGGCGCAGGCGATAGCAAGCGCTTCCGGCGTTTCGCTGTTTGAGGTCATTAAAAACGCGAATTTGTATGAGGATTTGGGAAGAGCTTCGATTAAGCTTCGCGAGTTCGCAATAATGATTGAGGAATTCCGTTTGTTAACAGATAACGTGCCGCTGGATGAGCTGTTCGACACGATTGTTGATAAAAGCGGCTATGTTAGAGCGCTTGAAGCAAAACCGTCGGACGAGAACACGGCACGAATCGAGAACATCGGAGAGCTTAAAACCAACATAATCAGCTATATCAAGGAAACCGGAGATTCAGGTCTGGCAGGATTTTTGGACGAGGTTGCGCTCTATTCCGATATTGACAACTACGACACGGACAACAACTGTGTCACCATGATGACTATGCATTCCGCCAAGGGGCTTGAGTTCGACAATGTTTATATTATCGGCGTTGAAGAGGGCATTTTTCCCGGAATACGCAGTATCGGTGAGCCCGAGGAGATGGAGGAGGAACGCAGACTTTGCTACGTCGGGATAACAAGGGCAAGACGCAACTTGACTCTCGTTTGTGCCAGACAGCGTATGCTCTTTGGCAAGACCAGCGCGAACAACCCCTCACGTTTTGTCGAGGAAATACCGAGCGAGTACCTTGAGCGCAGAGAAGCTCCAAGAAATGACGTTTTCGGTACTAGGTCTGATTTTGGCGCAAAGTCAGAGTTCGGCGTGTATTCAACCGGAACTAAAAAGCCTATTTCACAGGAAAAGCCTAAGTATACGTCCATTCCTCAGCCGACGCAGAAGACTTCCGTTAGCTTCAAAGTTGGCGACAAAATCAATCACAAGGCCTTCGGCAACGGCGAGATACTTAAGATGACGCAGATGGGCGGCGACAGCTTAGTAGAAATCGAATTCGCAGCCGGAATCAAAAGGCTGATGATGAAAGCCGCCGCCGAGCATATGCAAAAAATATAAAATAACTGGCACATTCAGGGAAGGATAAGCAAAAAACCAATGTCAATCGATCAAAAAAAGAAATATGCAGTCCTCGGACGCTCCGCGCTGTTTTTCACAACGCTCATTTGGGGCACGTCGTTCGTTGTTTTGAAGAACACACTGGACACCGTTCCGACACTATACATTCTCGCCTTTCGCTTCAGCGGAGCGGCGGTGCTTCTTGCTTTAATATTCGCAAAAGAGCTTAAAAAGATAGATAGAAAATACTTAATCAACGGAGCAGTTCTCGGAACACTGATTTTCTGCGGATATGTTGTTCAAACCTATGGGCTTTATTACACAACTCCGGGAAAAAACGCATTTTTAACTGCGGCTTACTGTATCCTAGTACCCTTTGTCGCATGGATTGTAAGCAAAAAAAGACCGGATAAATATAACTTCATTTCAACCTTAATTTGCCTTGCCGGAGTGGGCTTTGTATCACTTAAAAACGACAAAACCATCGAGCTTGGCGACTGGCTTACACTTTGCTGCAGCATCTTCTATGCTGTCCACATTGTCTTAACCGCAAAGTATGTAAAAGGACGCAGTGTCGCAATTCTTTCGATGCTTCAATTTGCAACCGCCGGAATATTGGGTTGGATATCTGCATTAATCGTCGACCCGTTTCCGACCGAAATTTCTGTGGGAAATATATGGAGCATAGTATATCTTTGCGTAATGTGTACGGCTGTCTGCTTCCTGTGTCAGACCTTCGGACAAAAACACACACCAGCTTCAACTGCGGCGATTATACTTACACTGGAATCTGTTTTCGGAGCAGGATTCTCGGTGCTATTGGGCAAAGAAGTACTGACCCCAAAGCTGTTCGTCGGCTTTGCCCTCATATTCTTCGCGGTTCTAATCAGTGAAACAAAGCTTAACTTCTTAAAAAAGAAGAAGGTGCTGCTTGATGAACCACCGCTCGAGCAGCAACCCCCCAAATTGTTTGAATAACGAAAAACCCCCAATCGCACATTATTGCGATTGGGGGTTTTATTCTTGTGTTTGTCTAGTCGCTGAGTGCGTGCTTTGCTGTTACAACGACCGTTGTATCGTAGCATGAGAAAGCATCCTCAATGAGCTTCTTGTCGGGGGCCTTTGTCAGTAGCGAGACAACCGGAACGATTATAAAGCCTGCAAGCATTACAAATGCGCCGCAGTTAATCGGAGAAACAAGAATTGCGGGGAAGAAGTCAACTTTGAATAAACGGAATAGTAGGTTGAGAATCATAACGCCGGAGCCAAAGGCGAAGCTTGTAAATACCGCCGCTTTGGTTGTCCTCTTCCAGTAAAGACTCAATAAGAACGGCGCAAGGAAGGAACCAGCCAAAGCACCCCAAGAAATACCCATTAGCTGTGCGATAAACGTAACACTTGTCCTATACTGGAATACCGCTATTATGACGGAAATTAGGATAAACACAACAATGAGTACTCGAATGCTGAAAAGCTGCTTCTTATCAGCCATTTTCGGCGCGAACAAGGGCTTTATAAAATCAAGCGTTAGTGTTGAGGAAGATGCCATAACAAGGGAAGAAAGAGTTGACATCGAGGCCGATAGAACGAGTATTACGATAAGACCGATGAGAACAGGGGAGAAGTTTGAAAGCATGGAGGGGATAATGGAATCAAACCCTTTCTCAGAAACGATTTCACTTGTTGAGAACAATCTGCCGAAGCCGCCCATAAAGTAGCAGCCGCCTGCAATAACTATGGCGAAAATTGTTGAAATGACAGCACCCTTTTTAATGTCTTTTTCGCTTTTAATAGCATAAAACTTCTGAACCATCTGAGGAAGTCCCCAAGTGCCGAGCGAGGTGAGTATAATAACACCGAGCAGAGAGAGCGGGTCGGGACCGAAGAAGGAAGCAAATATTCCGGGTGAGGTGGAAACGGTTTCGTCAGTAACCTTAGACAGAGCGTCCAGAGAACCGAGGAAGCCGCCGTTTGTCTTGAGCACTGCAGAAATAACTGCAACTATACCAGCCAGCATGATTATACCCTGAATGAAATCATTAATCGCGGTTGCCATGTAGCCGCCGGCAATAACGTATATACCGGTGAGCACCGCCATTATTATTATGCACACTGTGTAATCAATATCGAACGCCATTCCGAACAGACGGGAAAGCCCGTTGTAAAGTGATGCCGTGTAAGGGATTAGAAAAATAAACACTATAAGTGACGCAATAACCTTGAGCGTTTTGCTGTCAAAGCGCTTTCCGAAAAACTCCGGCATAGTTGCGCTTTCAAAGTGATGTGTCATTAGTCGGGTTCTTCTTCCAAGCACAACCCAAGCAAGCAGACTGCCGAGGACTGCATTGCCGATTCCAATCCAAGTTGCGGAAACACCGAATTTCCAGCCAAACTGTCCGGCATAGCCAACGAATATAACCGCCGAAAAGTAGGTCGTGCCATAGGCAAAGGCAGTGAGCCAAGGCCCGACTGAGCGACCGCCGAGAACAAATCCGTTGACATCCGTTGCATGACGGCGGCAGTAAAAGCCAACGCCTATCATTATTGCGAAGAATACGACGAGCATGATGAGTTTGATTTCCATTTTACCAAGTCCTTTCTCTCTGGAGGACATGAAAAACGCCCTCCGTAAAATAAATTACAGAGGGCGGAAAATTTTATCCGCGGTACCACCTCAGTTTACCGTTTCCTCGCAAAAACGGCCTCGTCGGGTACGGCGCAATACGCGATACCCCAGCGCTGTAACGGGCGTTCCCGATGCTATCTACTTGCGGCATTGCCGCTGTCGAAAGCACAGCTCGCGAAATGTATTCAATCAAAATATCCCTACTGTCTTGCACCAAACGACAGCTCTCTGAAGGAAATAATCGTGATTTACTTGTTTCCGGTCATCGCTTTTGTTGTGGTTATTGTAGCGCTTTAAAGTGCGAATGTCAACATAAAATAACGTCGAAACAGATAATTTCAGAATTTAAATAGTGAAAGTAAGGATGTTGACAATTAATGCGGTAAAATTGAACAATTATTCGCGCTCACGGTACATCTTTATAAAAACAGGAACATAAAGGATGAGCGTTGCGCCCATTGCAAAGCCGCAGATGATAATAAGTGCATTTACTGTGTCAAGCGGCATCATTGGAAACAACAGCAGAATAAACATTATTATATAGACAAGCGCTGTACTGACCTTCCCAAACCACTTTGCGCCATTAAGCTTCTTCCCGTTGTGATGCAAAATGACAAGACCCATGACAACCATAAAGCTTTCCTTTATGACGTAGAGAGCAAGCAAATACCTCATATATGGGTATCTGAAGATGAAGCAAATTATCAAGGCACCCTGAGTTAATTTATCCGCCAAAGGGTCGATGAGCTTTCCAAGCTCGGTAACCATGTTAAATTTTCTGGCTATGAAACCATCGCAAAAATCGGTTAGCGAGGATACTCCTGCAATGATTGCGGAGGTGTAATAATCCTTGGCACTTTCGGCCGTTACATAGGTATAAACGAAAAAGGGGATAAGTAAAATCCGAAAGTATCCTAGGATATTCGGAACCGAAAAAATATCCTTACGGCTGTACATAGAAGATCTCCTATTTTTTATCAATGTTGCGTCATGGCAAAATTATATAACGAAATTACGGCCAAATCAACAACATAATTTACTGTATAATGAAATAACCCCCACCTGATTTAATTATCAGATGAGGGTCAATAATGAATTATAACAGAGGCTTAATTGTCTTTGCTTTTTTCGTTTTTCCTTGAAATCTCGTCGTAGAACGCTGCCTGCATAGTGCCGAATAGGAGAGGAGCAAAAGCGGCAACAACGATTATAAGTAACAGATAAATAATCGAGAATATTATGCCCATGTAAGGAATGCAGCTAAGAGCGTAGAATAACAGAGTTGCCACCAAAATGCCGCCTGTTATAAGAATATCTGCGCCGAACATTCTGCCGCGATAGCCCTTGGTTTGCTCAATTGACTTACGCATAGCGTCTGCCGGAGATATTTCGACATCCGATAAGAGTATATAAGGAATAAAGCGATAGGAATATGCTTTAATAACGGCAAAAACTATGCCCACAATCGGAATCAGCCCCCATATGAAAACCCAAAGAGCTGCCCATGCCATTCCACCGCAAAAATGCTTGAAGTTTTTGAACCCGATAAATAGTTGCTCCGAGTCGATGCTCTTGCCGCGATATCCGTCGAGGAAAACAGCGGTCATTCCGACGTTTAAAACGAGTATAAGCGGGATTGAAATAATCGGCAGAAAGCCAAGGACAACTGCAAGAGAGCAAAGCAGCACATATAACAAAGACAAGCCCCAAAGAAGGAAAGGCTTTTTGCCCAGCACTGAAAACACCTTTGAAAATATCTCTCCGATTGTAGGATTATCAACCGGCTTAGCGATCGGCGCTCCGTAGGGTGGAGGAGGATAGCCCATGTTTGGCTGATAGCCGAAGCCTGAAGCTTGATTGTTGGCAAATTGTTGAGTTGGATTAAACTGCGGCTGATTAGTCTCTGACTGCGAAGGTGCGGAAAGCGCCGTTCCGCACACGGTGCAGAATTTTGCCGAGTCAAGAAGCATAGTGCCGCATTTTGGACAGCTGCTCATACTTATACCTCCATAAATACTTTTATCTTTAGTTCGATTTGTATAAAGCTATTAAATATTATAGCATACCTAAATTACCGTATGCTATAAATTTGTAAAATAATATCATTTTTGCTGGTAATATTTCTATAACAGGAAAAACACAAGGGAGGCTTCAAAACGTTGAAACCTCCCTTGTGTGCTAACTAAAACGCAGTATTTCAATCATCAAAATCTTCCATGCTGATTATCGGTGTGGTTGTTATCTTTTCTTTCAGCCAATCTCTAAAATCGGGGTGGGCAATTTTAATAAGTGCCTTGACACGATCTCTCAAGGTCCTCAGATAGATATCAGCAACTCCGTGTTCGCTTACCACATACATAACAAAGTTCTTAAGAGTAGTGACAATTGAACCTTCCGGCAGCCACGGTACAATATTGGAGTGTGTTTCCCCGTCGTGATCGACATAGGTGGAGCGTAGGCACATAAAGCTTCTGCCGCCCTTTGCGCTGATTGAGCCGTATTGATAAGCGAAAGTACCGCCTGTTCCGCTGTATGGAACCATACCCTGTGCCTCTGAACAGCACTGGCCTATAAGGTCAATCATAAAGGTAGCGTTAATTGCAACAATGTTTTCCTGCTTCATAATTTCCAGCGGATTTATGGTGTATTCCAAAGAAATTAAATTAGCTCTTGGGTCTTCGTAACAGAATTTAAAGAACTCCTCAGAACAAGCACCGGGACTTGCCGCAGTAATTTTCGTTATAACGCCATCGCGGCAAAGCTTAGCCATGTTATCGCAGGCAACCTCGGAATAAACCTCAATATTGCCGATTTCACTCAAATTTGCGAGGATTTCTTCGCCCAAACCGCCGAATCCGATTTGAACCTTGTCGCCCTGATGAATGTAGGGGAGAATGTGTGCGGCCATGATTTTGTCGATTTCCTGCGGAGGTGCGGCAGGAACGCCCATCAGTTCAGTGGGGTTTTCAACTATGTAGGCAAATTCTGTTATATGAATGCTGGTATCGCGAACATCGCCCTTAACAGGACAAAGTCCGGTGGGGTCGATGAAAGCAATCCTTTTCGTGATTTCAGGCCGCTGGGAGATAACCTTGTTCACGCTGACACCATAACTGCCTATGTTGCAATAGCCATTTTCGTCAGGCGGGCAAATTTGAACGGCAAGAGTATTTGCTCCGTAAACGAAAGGACCCTTACCAAGCTGGTCGAAATTGAAACCGCAATACTCCATAATTCCCATAGAACCGGCGATACGTTCAAGAGGAAGGCAAAAAGCGCTCATAAGACGAAAATGCTTTTTTGTTTCCACATCGAAAAGCATTTCGAATGGCGCAACTGCGACATTATACATAATCATTATGTCGTGATAATCTTCCATGTGGGAATACATTTCATCAAGGAAAGCATAGGGGATTTGAGTTGCCTGTCCAACCCATAATCTATCTCCGGGTTTAATTGCCATAGAAGCTTCGTGCATAGTAACAAGATGGTCCTTGTAGTACTGTTTCCAATCGTTCATAATTTTCGCCCTTTCATATTAGAATTTCTGCATCATTACAGTTCTCGTTGATAGGGTTGCATGCTTAAAATGCTTATAACGGCATAATAATGATTAATATATAAACTAGTATATAGAAATCATCTAATATATACCAATAATAATCAATAGTAATCCAATAATTTATTTAGTACTGAATTATAATATGGAATTATCATGAATTATAACTATAGACAAATGAATTCGATAATATTATAATTATGGAATTAATGATGTATCTGGTCGGAAATTTAGAGCCATATTGACCAACAATTCGTCATAATTGTTCAGAATTCAAGGAAAAGTTGAAGCCTCTAATTTAATGCACAATTAATTATGAATAAATTAATTGTTTAATATTTTATACATATATTGGGAGGCCGATGATGGAACTACGGGATTTGCGTTATTTTTGTCTAACCGCCGAAATGGAACACGTTACAAAGGCTGCTGACAAATTGGGCGTTGCACAGCCGTTTTTAACAAAAATCATTAAACAGATTGAGGACGAAATCGGAGCGCCTTTATTTGAAAAGGTCGGAAGACAAATCCGACTTAATCAATTTGGGGAAGCTTTTTATGAGCAAGCAAAAAAGGTTTTAACTTGTATGGACAATCTCTTTGTCGAAATGGATTTTTTGCTCGATAAACCGGGAAGAAATATAACGCTTCTCTCCAATACAGAGGCGTACACTCCGGGCCTTATAATTAATTTTAATAAAAATGATATGAACTACACACTCTCGGTGTTTTATGCGCTGCAAAATGTAATCATCGATGCTTTGAAATCAGGCGAAGCGGATTTTGCGTTAACCTGTCCGCCTATAACGGAGGGCATTTCAAGCGGAATCAAGACAGAAATAGCGTTCTACGATATTGGGTGGATATTGCTTCCTCCAAATCATCCGCTTTTAGAGAAAAAAGTGATTGATTTTACTGATTTGGATGGGGAAAAGCTTGTAACCAGTCCGAAAGGCTCTGCAATTAGATGGAAGGTTGAGCCGCTCTATGAAAAATACGGTATGAAAATGAACGTGGTCTGTGAGTCAAACAACCTGAACCTTATCACGCAAGCCGTCGAATGCGGAATGGGCTATGCTTTTATGCCAAGCCTTTACATGAATGAACGGCCGGAGCTTTATAAATACGCAGTTGAAGTTTTTGCGGAGAGGGAGGAAAGGCAGGCGTATTTTGGGCTTAGCTATAATGCGCACACTGCCGAAAACCGCAATGCCAAGCACTTCAAAACATTTGCAATGAACTATTTTCAGGAGATACAGGAAACGGTTTTTGCAAATGTCGTTCGGCACGCACCCACGACTTTCAACTTGCAAGATGAATAAAGAGGAAGGTTTTCGCTTAGATTTAGCGGAAACCTTCCTTTTTCAAGCCGAATTAGATAATTATTATGGTATAAATAATTCCTAAACAGAAAATACTCTTTCAGCTTTAGTATACCTTTACAACTGCCTATACAGAACTTAGTCGAAAAAGTCGATTTTTACATATTTTATGAAATTCGAGACAATTATCGCTTGCGCTTTGAATATGTTTCATATATACTAATCGGGAGTTATATTAGAGAGTGTATCGATTGAAGAAGCATTACCCAGCTGTAAAAAAAATTTTGGGAGGATTATTAATGAAGGGGCAGAAAATGCTAAAGGTAGTTAGCATACTAATGATCATTGTAACATTGTGTGCTATGGCAGCGGGAGCTTGGGCGACTAAAACAGACATTTTAGACGTAAAAACCGCAAAAGAAGCAGAAGGCGCAGAAGCTGAAGCGAACCTTGACAAGCTCGAAGCGGGAGTAGCGACACTCGAATCAAACCGCGCAGCTTATGACGAGGGCGTAGCAGCTCTTGCCGACGGACAGACACAGTACGACGCAGGTGTAGCACAGCTCGCAGCAGGCCAGGCAGAATATGATGCAGGCGTCGCAAAGCTTGCCGCAAACACAGCAGCATACAACACCGGAAAGACTACATATGCAACTGGCCTTGCACAGTACAATGCAGGTTTAGCAGAGTATAACACCAAAAAGGCAGCATATGATGCCGGTTTGGCTCAATATACTACCGGCAAGGCACAGTATGATGCTGGTATGACAGCTCTTTCTGCAAAGACTGCAAGCTATGAAGCAGCCAAGGCTGCAACCGCTAACGGCCAGGCCGCTTATGAAGCCATTATTGCTGCCGGCCAGGCACAGTACGACGCAGGACTTGCTCAGTATAACGCAGGACTTGCTCAGTATACCGCTGGCGTTACCGCATATGAAGCTGCCGTCAAGCAGATCGAGGCCGCTAAGGCATCCGGTGCTTTGACAGGGGACGCTCTTGCAGCAAAAGAAAAAGAGCTTGCAACTACAAAGGCAACTCTTGAAGCAACAAAGACCAAGCTTGATGCATCAAAAGCAACCCTAGATGCAGCAAAGGCTAAGCTCCTTCCTTATGCAACCGTTATGGCTGGCATAAAGGAATATGAAACAGGCAAAGCAACTTTGGATGCAGCAGCTGCTCAGCTTACTGCAGCTAAGACACAGCTTGATGCAGCAGCTCCTCAGCTGACAGCCGGTAAGGCAAAGCTTGATGCAGCAGCAGCTCAGCTTAAAGCCGGCAAGGCAAAGCTTGACGAATACGAAGCTGGTCAGGCAAAGCTCACCGCAGCAGCAGCTCAGCTCGCAGCAGGAAAGACAAAGCTTGAAGATGCTTCAAAGACAATCGAAGAAGGCAAAGCAAAGCTCGCAGAGTTCGAAGCCGGCGAGGCTCAGATTGAAGCTGGTTATGCAACCCTTCTCGAGAACCCCGATGTAAAGGCAAAAGTCGATGCAGGTATGGATAAGATCGCTGCCGGCAGAGAAGCTCTTGCTGACGCAACAGTTGAAACAACAAAGATGATCGTAGACAGAGTTATTGTTTACGGGGCATTCATCCTTGCTGCTCTGCTTGGACTTATTGCTGCCATCCTCGGAGCAGGTGCGGCAAAAATGCCCAGCATTGGCAAGATTAAGGGCGGAATCCTTCTTGGACTGATCTCCCTCGTTCTTGCAATCGGCTCGAACGGCTATGGAATTTATACTTCCTATCAGGAATTCGTAATGCCTATGGTCGCTGCAATTGCGGTTTGCGTATTCGCACTCCTCTTTGTTGTTGCAATCTTCCGTTATAAGAACGCTCTTGTCGCTCTTATGACCGCTGAATAAGAATTAACTAAACAGTTGATTTACTAATTCAAAACAGAACGCGGGCCTCGATTGAGGTCCGCGTTTTTATTACTGATGTGCGAATAATAACCAAAAATATTTCACTTGACTAATTTTGGTATCGCGATTAATCTTAAACTGCTTAAGAGTATGCAAGGTTTTACCTATGCGAAAAAGGAATGCCATTATTATGGAAAACAAGCAAACAATTTTGGTGGTGGAAGACCACGACAGTGCGAGCAATTATATTTCGGCAATACTCACCTCAAGTAATTTCAGTGTAATTAAGACGGCAAAGGGCAAAGAGGCTATATCCATGGCGGCATCATATTGTCCTGACATGATACTGCTGAATATGGGCTTGCCCGATATTACGGGAATGGATGTTCTCAAGGCGATAAGGCTCTGGTCGGACGTTCCGATAATATTCGTTTCGTCGCATGTGTCCGAGAACGAAATGGTTGAGGCTTTGGATTATGGTGCGGATGATTATGTAAAAAAGCCGTTTCGAACAAATGAACTGATGGCAAGAATAAGAACGGGGTTTAGGCACAGCCAGAAAAATACGGATGTGAATCCAATCAGGCACGTCGGTGAAATGGTTATTGACATCGACAGCAGAAGTGTAGCTATTTCTGGAAAGAGCATTCACCTCACTCCTAATGAATACAAAATCATAGTTCTTCTCTGTAAAAACCCAGGTAAGGTGCTGACTTATGACTATATTATTAAAGGGATCTGGGGACCATGCACAAAGGAAACGTATGAAAGCGAATTACAGGCGTTGCGTGTTAATGTCGCGAATATTAGAAAAAAGATTGAAGAAGATCCGACAAAACCAAAATACATACTTACCGAAGTAGGTATTGGGTATCGATTATCTGAATAAAAATTGTGCATAATATACAAATATCAAACCTCGTAAACGTGCAACGTTGGCATTTACGAGGTTTGATATTTATCTTTATAAAATCTTTATGGTGTCGCATATAATCTTAATACAATTTTAATACATGCGGGGTTAGAATTGGTTTGGCTCTAATAAACAAACCAATGTTGAGAGAGAAGAGAGGTCACAAATGAATCTATATTTGGGTATCATTTACGGCGTTATTGTTATTTCGATAATTGCCACAGTACTGTTGTTCCGCTTCGTTTTCAAACAAAGCAAGGGAACAAAGGAGATGCAGGAAATATCAGACGCTATTAAAG
Organism: Oscillospiraceae bacterium; assembly: GCA_018053145.1. Classification (GTDB taxonomy): domain Bacteria; phylum Bacillota; class Clostridia; order Oscillospirales; family Oscillospiraceae; genus UBA2658. The sequence continues at coordinate 47,324 of JAGPMA010000008.1, forward strand.
ACGGCGCGATGGCATTCCTGAACAGGCAATATAAGTCAATCGCTTTGATTGCCGTTATTGCTCTCGCGGTTATTTTTGCAGCGGTGTATTTTGGAAAGCTGTCTCAGGGCGCCGAAATCGCAATGAGCACTGCAATCCACACAGGAATTGCTTTTGTAATCGGCGCGTTATGTTCGGCCTTGTCGGGCTATATCGGAATGTATATGTCTGTGAACAGCAACATTCGTGCTGCTGAAGGGGCAAGAACGAGCTTGGACAAATCCCTCCAAATCGCATTTAAGGGCGGCTCCGTAACAGGCCTTGCAGTAACAACTCTCTCACTTCTTGGAGTTGCAACCCTGTTCCTCGTATTCGGTGGTGCATCTGGTGATGAAGAGCTTATTATGGGCGCGCCCAACCTTATAATTGGCTTTGGTTTTGGAGCCTCACTTGTTGCGCTGTTTGCTCAGCTCGGCGGCGGAATTTACACAAAGGCAGCCGATGTCGGCGCCGACCTTGTTGGCAAGGTCGAAGCAGGAATACCCGAAGACGACCCCAGAAACCCTGCTGTTATTGCTGACCTTGTCGGCGACAATGTAGGTGACTGTGCAGGAAGAGGTGCAGATCTGTTTGAATCAACCGCTGCCGAAAACGTCGGTGCAATGGTTTTGGGCGTGGCACTCTATCAGATTTTTGGTATTAAGGGAATCCTGTTCCCGCTGGTTGCCCGTGCACTTGGTATTATCGCATCCCTAATCGGAGTTCTTTGCGTTAAGGTAAAGGACGAGAACAAGGACCCGATGAGTTCCTTGAACGTGGGTTACGCTGTTACTTCGGCTATTATGGCAGTTCTGCTAACTGCTCTTATTAAATACATGCTCGCGGGCACAACTCCAGACGGAGTTGTGGTTAACACCTGGATGCTCGCAGGGTGCGGCCTAACGGGTATTGTTCTCAGCTATGTTTTTGTTTGGCTTACAAACCATTACACTTCTTACAATAAAAATCCTGTACAGAGCATTGCGGAGGCAAGCAAAACCGGCGCCGCCACAAACATCATTTCTGGCATTGCAGTTGGCATGAGATCAACAGCCTTGCCGGTGGTGTTCATATGTGCAGCAATTTATATCGCTTATGAGCTCGGCAATGCGGCCTTGGGCGGTGTAGCTAATGCCGGTCTTTACGGAACAGCGGTTGCAACCATGGGTATGCTCTCAACCTGCACCTATGTTTTGGCGATGGATGCCTTCGGACCCATCACCGACAACGCCGGCGGCATTATCGAAATGTCCGGAGCACCTGAAGAGGTCAGAAATACCACAGACAAGCTTGATGCTTGCGGAAACACAACAAAGGCGCTTACAAAAGGCTATGCAGTCGGTTCCGCTTCGCTTGCAACCTTCCTTCTGTTTGCCGCTTATGCAGATGAAGTTCAGGCTATAACAGGAAAAGCGTTCACGGTTGATATCAGCAAACCTGCTGTTTTCATAGCATCCTTCATTGCAGCGATGGTCGTTTTCCTCTTCAGTTCAACTGCAATTAACGCTGTCAGCAATGCAGCTCAGTATGTTATCATTGAGGTTAGACGTCAATTCAAGGAAATTCCGGGCATCATGACCGGAAAAGCAAAGCCCGACTATGCTAAATGCGTTGATATCGTAACCAAAGGCGCCTTGCACGAAATGATAGTTCCCGGTCTTATCGTCGTAATCGTTCCCATTCTTGTCGGAGTGCTGCTGGGAAGAGAAGCCGCAGGCGCGTACCTTCTGGTCTGCACCATCGTTGGCGTTATAGTTGCCCTCTTCCTCAATAACAGCGGTGGCGCATGGGACAACGCAAAGAAATACGTTGAAATGGGCTTTGGCGGCGGTAAGGGCTCAGAAACACACAAGGCAGCAGTAGTAGGCGATACCGTAGGCGATCCCTTCAAGGACACTGCAGGCCCTTCACTCCACGTTCTCATTAAGCTTACAAGCACACTTACACTTTTGTTTTTAGTTCTCTTCTGGCACTAATAAAAACTATAAACAGAAGAAGGATTCACGATTTGTGAAACCTTCTTCTGTTTATATTCTGAGTACTTTTTAACTTAATCAGCTTTAATACTTGGCGGAACAGCCTCGGAACTGCTGGAGGGCTTTACATTTGTGCTTTCTTTAGGGCTTGTTGTTTCTTGTGGGGCCGTACTTGCTTTAGGAGAGCTGCTTGCTTCCGTTTCGGAGCTTTCCTCAGACGGCAAATCGTCAGCAGCTAGGTCAGTGCTTGCTGTAAAGGGTTTTTTCAATATTGAGATGACAACTCTTCTGTTTTTAGCCTTATTTTCGGCAGTATCGTTTGGAGCAACAGGACGGTGTTCGCCATAACCGATTGAAGCCATGGTTTCCCGACTTGTTCGCCGAGGCTGCCGCTGCGCCTTCTATTGTCGCGAAGCCCTCCTGCAATGATTCCGACATTGCGGCCGCTTTTTGTGCATCAAGCTTACTGGACGTATACAGAATAATAAAAAGAATTAGCAGCAAATTCATTAAGTCCGAGTATGTAAGAAGCCATCTTTCGCTGGTGTCTTTTTCAACTTTCGGTTTTGGCATTCCTTAAACCTTCTTTATTCATGGGATACGTCCTAGCCCTTGTTTTTTACCTTTGGAGATTTGCCCTTTGCTGCGCCGTCTGTATCAGCTCCATCTAATTTAACATTTCCGGAACCGCATTTTGCTATCAAGAATTCTTTAATTCTAGTCGGATAGTCACCGGCTTGAATAGCAAGGAAGCCGGCAACCATGATTTGATAATAATGGTATTCTTCTTCTGCGTTAGCCTTAATCTGAGCGGCGAAAGGGAGCCATAAAAGGTTTGCTGAACCAACGCCGTACATAGTTGCAATGAATGCGGTTGCGATTTTACCGCCTAGAGAATCCATATCGCTCATATCTCTGAGTATGCTGACCATGCCCATAACCGTGCCCAAAACACCGAGCGTTGGTGCCGCACCGCCCATTTGTTTAAATACGGAGGCGCCCGCCTCGCACTCGGCTTCAAGCGTTTGCTTCAGATATTCGGGAGAAACACCGTCGGCAATGAACGACATGCCTTTTTTTAGTACTGGATTATCATATTTTTCTGCTTCAGTTTCCAAAGCAAGCAGACCGCTTTGCCTTGCAATGATAGCTGTTTGAACCATAAGCTCAATTAACTCACCAACATTTTTTTTCTTAGTAAAAAAAGCTAATTTCATTGCGCCGGGAACTATTTTTAGTTTACTTACAGGATTGGCAATTAGTGCAACGCCGATTGAACCACCAAATACTATACTTATTGCCGGTATCTTAACCAGAGATGACAAAACTCCCTCATCTGCTATATAACCAAACAGAACTGCGGCAAAAGCTATTATTACGCCAATAATGCCAAGTATATTCATAGTTTTGTGCCCCCACACTAAGACTGAGCTGAAAAATGCAACGTGATGCAAGTCTCTCTTTGGTTATGAAAAATAGAACTAAACTACGCTCAATTTGTTCTCAGTTTACTAGAATAATCTATAGACATTTTTACAACGTTTAGTGATAATATAGCTTGACTTCGGCTAAATATTTTTATTTAAAAGAAGAAACGATAGACAGGTAAACCCGTCTATCGTTTCTTCTTTTAAATATTAAATAATAAAAACTAATTATGCTTTTCTGCGCTTTGCTTTTTCAGCGTGATTCTTCCACATGACCCAAAGGGGACCTGCGATGCAAATAGTCGAGTAACAGCCGGAAATCGTACCAAACATCATCGGAAGAGCAAAGTCTTTGATGGAGGCGATGTTATATATCTGTGCAAAGATATAAACGATGGTTATGCTGGCAAAAACGGCAAGACTTGTGTTGATTGAACGAGACATGGACTGTGTTATGCTGGTATCCACGAGTTCTTCTGTAGAGGTTTTTAGGCTCATTACGGTCTTGTTCTCGCGGATACGGTCATATATGACTATAGTATCATTAATTGAAAAACCGATAATTGTAAGCACAGCAGCAATAAACGAGTCGTTTAGCGGGATTTGAAAAATGATAAACACAGAGGTAACAACAAAGGCATCGTGGAACAGGGCTACAATAGCCATGAAGCCTGCTGAAAATCCGCCGATTTTTCTGAAGCGATATCCGACGTAGACAAGAATCAGACCGAAGGACAGGAATATAGCGAGCAGACCGTTTTTAAAGAATCGAGCACCCGTAGAAGGCTCAACGGATTGGGAGGTCGCAAAGTCTATTCCTGCGTCAGGAAAAGCCTCAGTCAGGGTGGAGGTGACTGTTTCCTGTTCCTGAGAGGTGATGGATTCATAAGCCGCCATATTGACAACGAGCATTTTCTCACCGGTTGCCGGAGTAGTCTGCTCAAGGCAGCTTGTTGTAATACCCAAGGCGTCCTCGATAAGGCTTGCAGCCGTCTCAGTGTCAACCGAACTTGTTATAGTATACTTAAGAACCGAACCGCCCTGGAACTGGATATCAAGCTTAATGCCGTTGACTAATGCAAAGATTATTCCGGCAAGAATGATACATGAGGAGATTATAAAGTAGATCTTTCTGTTCTTGTAAAAGTTAATAATCTTCATTTTGAAATCCTCCCTGCGCCGAATAAAAAGGGCTTCTGGAAGCACTTAAATTCGCTTAAAGACCTAATCATAAGACGTGAAGCAGTAACACCGGCAACAAAGTTCATAAGAACGCCGCAAAGCAGCGTGTATCCGAAGGATAGCATTGAACCTGAGCCGAGAACCATAAGGACAATCGAAACGATAACAACCGTTATGTTACCGTCAAAAACGGAAGAGAACGCACGATGGAAACCGGCATCGATTGCAGAGCGCAGCGTTTTTCCGGAATTTAGCTCTTCTTTAATTCGCTCGGAAACAATTACGTTTGCGTCAACACCCATACCGATGGACAAAATGACACCGGCGATACCGGGCAAGGTGAGCGTAAACTGCGGAATTGAAAGCGCCAAAAGCTGGCCGACAACCTGCAAGGTGAGCGCGATGCAGGCAACAAAACCGGGCAGTCTGTAATAGAACAGCATGAACAGGCAAACAAGCAAGAAGGCAATTTCGCCAGCCAAAACCATAACTGACAGAGCATCGGAACCAAGCTGAGGGCTTATTATGTTTGCGTCGTTAGCAATCATGGAGAAGGGGAGAGAGCCCGAATTAATCTTTGCAGCCAAATCCTTGGCGGCAGCAAGACTCGCTTGCTTGTCAATGGTAGCGACGCCTCCGGTAATCTGCTCTTTAACAGTGGGAGAGGAGATTTCGTTTTCGTCCATATATATGGATATAGGCTGTCCCACAAGATTGCCTGTTGCCTCTGCGAACTTAGTTGAGCCGGTATCGGTAAGCTCAAGGACAACAACGTATGAGCCGTCTTCCTGGCTTATAGACGCATAGCTTTTTTTAACGTCTTCACCGTTGAGAACGGTAGTTCCGTTGGGATCTCTAAAGGTCAAAAGCGCTGTTTCACCAAGCTCAGAAATTGCCTGCTGGGGGTCAAAATCTGCTTCGTCGGACTTCCATGGGAATTTAACGATAATCGAGCCGTTAGTACTGTCAATATTGACATCGCGGTCAGTGATGTTCTGCGCGTCCATACGAGTTTCAATAATCGTCTTTGCAGATTCAAGCTCATCAGAAGTCGGAGCTCTGTCCAAATCCTTTGGAGTATATGTGGCCTCAACGCCGCCGCGGATATCGATGCCAAAACGCATCTCGTCTGCGCCTTTGAGATTAATGCTGCCGAGGTGCAGTCCGAAAAAAGCAACATACAGCAAAGCGCAGGTAATTAGCAGCACTATAAAGAATACTTTCTTTGATTTCAATGTATTTCCTCCCAATATAATTAAAGTGGTAAAAAAGAGAACAAGTCCTCGCTATAGCATGCCATCCTTTGCGTGCATAAATTCGGTAATTGTAAGAGAACTGCTTCGTCTTGTCATGCCAAGAATTAAAAGGGCATAGAACGAAATAAAGGACAAAGCATACGGCAGTGCCGAAGCAAGGGTGTCGTGGCTCTCCTCAATCAGTCTTCTGGTTTGGAACGACTGGCTTGACCCAATTTTGTAATAAAAATACTCAGCATCTTGATAATCATAGCTATTGAGTATGCCAAGGCTAAGGGAAGCATTGTTTTCGGAGCTATTTTGCAGTGGCTCAGTAATATGGTTTAAGTTACTTAGGCTTGCGACGGTCGGAATTACAGCCAAATTTATCAGCAAAAACGAAAGCAGGAGAATAAATGCTATAATACGATTATTAACTACATATTTCGGCATTATTCCACCCACCTTTCAATTAAAACAAAAATAACGGCCCAAAATTGACCATTATCATTATAAAGGGTTTTAGATTTATGTCAATACCGGAGTGGTTTTGGGTTGGCAGATATTCAGCACAGAAAGTCTAATTCTTAGGAAAGTTAATTAAGGCGAACAAAAAAGATAATAAGGCTTTCAATTCCTCGTCTGGACTTATTTTTTGGTGCAAATTGCCATCATAAAAATCGAGTCCTAATCCTGTCCAATTCCTCATAGGATGTACAAAACACATTCTCGGAGGTTGGGGTATGAATTACAGGACATATAGAGCAAAAAAATGGCTGTTACGGCACAAGAAAGATAGCGCAGCAGTGCTTGCACTGTGCTTTCTCTTCGGCTTGCCATGGGTAATTAACAGCTCCGCGATTGTCGGTGCAGCCGCAACCCAGCGCGAGCTCCCGATTTACTGCGTTGACCGCGATAATAAGTGCGCAAGCCTAACCTTCGATGCGGCTTGGGGGAATGAGGACACGCAAACACTTATTGATATCCTTGCAAAGTACAAAATCAAAGCCACTTTTTTCGTCGTAGGAGCATGGGTCGACAAATACCCCGAATCTGTGAAAGCACTTCACGATGCGGGGCACGAGGTCATGAGCCATTCCAACGATCATGCGCATTTCAATATGCTCAGCGAGAGCGATATCATCAGCAATCTAACAAAGTGCAACGATAAAATCGAAGCAGTAACCGGCGTTAAACCGACACTGTTTCGCTGCCCTTACGGCGAGTATGATGACCACGTAATTAGAAGCGTCAACTCAATTGGAATGACCGCAATCCAGTGGAACGTCGATTCCCTCGATTGGAAGGGAATATCCGCATCGGAAATTACGCAGAGAGTAACAAAGAAAGTTGTGCCCGGCTCGATAGTCTTGTTCCACAACGCAGCAGAAAACACTCCTGAAGCGCTGCCGGCGATTATCGAAGGACTGATTGCCGAAGGCTACAGCATTGTTCCTGTGTCCGAGATACTGCTCAAGGACGATTACAAAATCGACCACACCGGAATGCAGTATAAGCCGTAATAATAAAAAGCGAACTCATAAAAAGCATTTTTAGCAATGCTTATTACGAGCTCGCTTTAGTATTTTTCTTGAACAAAACTCCGTTTTGGATTAAACTATACAAAGCACCAGAAAACAGTTACAAACGAGGAGCACATCAGTTAATGGAAAAAATGATTTCAATTCTGGCGAAGGAATTTTCGCAAAAGCCCGAGTATATTAAAAACATTGTACTTTTAATTGACGAGGGGAATACCATCCCCTTTATCGCCCGTTACCGCAAGGAGCTTCATGGAACGATGGACGACCAGTTAATAAGAGAGATTGCCGACAGGCTTCAATATCTCCGCAATCTTGACAAGCGCCGCGAGGAAATTCTATCCTCAATAGACGCGCAGGGCAAGCTCACCGAGGAGCTAAGCGCAGCTATAGAGAAGGCAGTGACCCTGTCTGAGCTTGAGGATATTTATCGCCCATATAAGCAAAAACGCCGCACAAGGGCTACGATTGCCCGCGAAAAGGGGCTTGAGCCGCTGGCCGAGCTGCTATTTGCGCAAAACATAAAATCTGGCACGCTCGCAGAGCTTGCTCTGCCATTTGTTGATGCCGAAAAGGGCGTTGAAACTGTCGAAGAAGCGCTCGCCGGTGCTTCCGATATTATTGCGGAGGATATTTCGGATAACGCCGAAATACGTAAGCATTTAAAGGAGCTAACTAACTTAAAAGGCTTTTTTGTTTCAAAGGGCGCAAAGGAGGAGGACTCGGTTTATCGCCTTTATTATGACTATAAAGAGGCGATATCGCGCGTTCAAAGCCATCGCGTACTCGCTGTTAACCGCGGCGAGAAGGAAGAATTCCTCAAGGCCGGCATAGAAATCGACGTTGTGCTTGCGCTGGATGTTGTGAAGCGTCAGTCAGTTGTTTACGGCAGCATTTCGAGCGACTTTGTAGCATCTGCCGCCGAGGACGCTTATTCAAGACTGATTTTCCCGTCAATCGAGAGGGAAGTGCGAAACGAGCTTACAGACATGGCTTCCGAGCAGGCGATAAAAATGTTCGGGCTTAACCTCAAGCCGCTTCTGATGCAGCCGCCCGTTAAAAACAAGGTAACGCTGGGCTTTGACCCCGCTTACCGTACAGGCTGCAAAATCGCCGTTGTCGACGGTACCGGCAAGGTGCTTGAAACGGGAGTTGTCTACCCAACTCCGCCTTACAACAAGGTTGAAGAAGCAAAGCAGACTCTAACACGAATGATTAAGCAGCACGGTGTTGAAGCTATATCAATCGGCAACGGAACAGCCTCCAAGGAGTCGGAGATTTTTGTCGCTGACTTGATAAAGGGATTTCCGAACGTAGCATACATGGTCGTAAACGAAGCAGGAGCTTCCGTATATTCTGCCTCAAAGCTTGGTGCGCAGGAATTTCCGGACTTTGATGTGTCGCTGCGCTCCGCAGTGTCAATCGCAAGAAGACTTCAAGACCCACTGGCGGAGCTTGTAAAAATTGACCCGAAATCAATCGGCGTTGGTCAATATCAGCACGATATGCCCGAAACCAGACTTGACGAAACCTTAAATGGTGTTGTTGAGGATTGTGTTAATGCGGTTGGAGTTGACCTTAACACCGCGTCAGCTCCTCTATTAGCACGAGTTTCGGGCTTAAGTGCTTCAACCGCAAAGAACATTGTGGCTTTCCGCGAGGAAAACGGCGTGTTTACCGCGAGAAAAACTGTTCAGAAGGTGCCGAAAATAGGGCCGAAAGCCTTTGAGCAATGCGCGGGATTTTTAAGACTGCCGGACAGTAAAAACATTCTCGATAATACCGGTGTCCACCCGGAGTCATATTCTGCAGCGGAAAAGCTGCTTGAGCTTTGCGGCTATTCGTTAAAGGATGTAGCGGCGGGAAATGTCAGCGAACTGCGCGACAGGATAAAAACTCTTACAATGGAAAAAGTTTCAGAGTATTGCGGTGTCGGAATACCAACTGTAAATGACATTGCAAACGAACTTCTCAAGCCCGGGCGCGACCCGCGTGATGAGTTGCCGCCGCCGATGCTCCGTAGTGACGTTATGGACATGAATGACCTTATGCCGGGGATGGTAATGCGCGGAACTGTTCGAAATGTCATCGATTTCGGCGTTTTTGTTGACATTGGAGTGCATCAGGATGGACTTGTGCATATTTCCGAGCTTTGTGACCGTTATATCAAGCATCCGTCCGAAGTCGTTAAGGTTGGCGACGTTGTAGATACCGTCGTTTTAGGTGTGGACGCAGCAAAAAAGCGAATTTCGCTCAGCATGAAGCAGCTAAAAAAGCAATAAGTAAAAACAAAACCGACAGCTAAAATGCTGTCGGTTTTTATTTGTCTTCCGTAAAGCTGGGTAATGTGCGTTAGCAAAAAAGACGAGGAGTTGAACAGCGACGATCGTGATTTATCGTAACACAAAATGATATTTGCGATGATTTAGGGAAAGATAAGCATAAATCAATGCAGTACGGAGGATATTTATGGAAACAAAACGCCTCGGGAAACAAACAATAAAACTGTTAAGCTCACCCAGTATTATAAATTTTGCTGCTGTTGGCGGCAGTATGGAGGGGCAGGGCCCACTTGCCGGGTGCTATGATTATTTATGCGAGGATTCCTATTTCGGCACGAAAAGCTGGGAAAGTGCGGAGAGCGCAATGCTTAAAAAGTGCTTTGATTTAGTTGTGGCAAAAGCCGGAATTACTGCCGACGTGCTTGACTACATTTTTGCCGGAGATTTACTAAACCAGTGTGTCGGGTCGGAATTTGCGGTTAAGGACAGCGGCGTTCCGCTTTTCGGGCTTTACGGAGCGTGTTCAACAATGGCGGAATCGCTCTCGCTTGCGTCTATGATTATTGACGGAGGGTTTGCAAACACCGTATGCGCAATGACAAGCTCTCATTTTTGTTCAGCGGAAAGACAGTTCCGTTTCCCTCTGGGATATGGCGGGCAGAGAACACCAACCGCACAATGGACAGCGACGGCAGCAGGTGCACTAATAGTTGGGGCAGAGGGTACAGGACCATACATCACTCATGTGACTACGGGGAAAATTGTGGATGCCGGAATATGTGATGCTGCTAATATGGGCAGCGCGATGGCCCCTGCTGCGCTTGAAACGATTTGCACGCATTTGGCTGATACCGGTCGCGATGAGCATTATTACGACATAATTGTGACGGGCGATTTGGGGCTAATTGGGCATGAGATACTGTTGGATTTAGCTCAAAAAAATGGGATTGACCTTTCGGCGGTTTGCAATGACTGCGGTATGATGATATACGACAGAGAAAAACAGGATGTTCACGCAGGTGGCTCAGGCTGCGGCTGCAGTGCTTCTGTATTGGCAGGGTACCTTCTCCCCAAAATGCGCAGCGGCGAAATTAAGCGCCTTCTATTTGCTGCAACAGGAGCATTAATGTCACCGACTACCTCGCTGCAGGGTGAGAGTATTCTTGGAATTTGTCACGCTGTTTCAATTGAAATCGAAAAGAATGCGATTTGAGTGCTTTATAGGAAATGGGAGCTTAGAGTATGGAAATGCTTTTTTTATATCTTAAGACCTTTGTTGCCGGTGGGCTTTTGTGTGCGCTCGGACAAATATTAATAGACAAAACGAATCTTACGGCGGGCAGGATACTAAGCCTTTATGTCGTCGCAGGAGTTTTATTGGGCGCTATCGGAATTTATGAACCGTTTGTAAAGTGGGCGGGCGCAGGCGCAACAGTTCCGCTAACAGGCTTTGGGAATGTGCTTGCAAGGGGGGTACGCGAGGCAGTTGAGGAAAAGGGGCTAGTCGGTGCGTTTACGGGCGGCTTTTCAGCCTCCGCCGCCGGTATTGCCGCAGCGGTGTTTTTCGGGCTTCTGGTTGCCTTAATCTTCAAATCAAAGGATAAAGCAAAGTAGCGCTGTTAGGCGTATTACAAATTGTATACTCGAAAAAGATTGACTTTATTAAAACATTATGCTAACATTTCATGGCTGATTACTTTTGTAGTTCAGCGTAAATATGCGGGCGTGATGAAATTGGCAGACATGCAAGATTTAGGTTCTTGTGTCGCAAGACGTGCAGGTTCAAGTCCTGTCGCCCGCACCATATAAGGACTCTACTGTTGATACAATGGTCGAGTTCTTTTATTTTGCTCAAACACCGCAAAAGCCCTTGAATACTGGGCTTTTTTAATATTGTATCATAAC